>CAMAFU010000006.1 GCA_945833725.1 uncultured Treponema sp. | reverse complement strand
CGCGGAAGTGCGGAAAGCCTGGTTTTTTGTGGAGCCGTCGGCGGAGCAAAAAATGGCCCCATACCATTAACTTCTAAATGCAAAAAATGTTATAATTCGGGCAGTGCTTCGGGATGCCGAAGTTTTTGAGGTGTTTTATGATAATTTTTTGTAAAAGGGCGGTTTTTTGTCTTGGGCTGATGGCTTCTGTGCTGTTTGGCGGGTGTAAATCTGAGGATGAGGAGCCTTTTTCGGGGATTAAGTTTTCCGGGGCGGATTATTATGTTTCTGCGGAAAGTTCTGTTGATATTACGGCCACTTTTTATAAAGACGATGCGGCAGATTTGTCTGCTGTGATAAATTTTTCTATTGTGGATGGTTCTGATTCTACCGGTGGGTCTTCTTTGTCGGCTTTTTCTGCAAAAAGCGGGGAGACTGTTTCTGTTACTGTGGGGAATGTTGCCGGCGGTACTGTTAAAATCAAGGCGGAATGTAACGGATTTACGGCTTTTAAGGTGATTGGCGTTACTTTGATTTCGTTGAATGATGAGCCTTTGGGTTTTGCTTCCCTTGAAATCGATATGTCTAAAATGACTAAGACTGTCGAAGTTTCTTCCAGTTCTGCCCTTAAAGATTATGCTAAAAAGGGTGGCTACATTATCTATGTAAAGGGCGAAATCGATATGTCTGAGGGAATGTTGCCGGCTGAAGGTTCTAAATCCACGGATTCTACGAGCAAACTGGATTCATTCATCGCCAGCTATTACGCAAGTTCGGACAAAAAATACACTTCCTATTCCGACTGGATTAAAAATATGACAAATGTTTCTTCCGGGGAAGACAACTATCCTGACAAAAAACTCAGCAACAAGTATAAAGGCGTGGTTCAGATAACCGTTGCTTCCAACACGGCGATTATCGGCATGGAAGGGGCAACTATCCGGGGCGGAACTTTTTCTGTAAATTCGTCAAATGTAGTTATAAGGAATATTCACTTTAAAGATGCCGTTGATCCTTTTCCAGAACATCAGGCTAATGACGGCTGGAATGCCCAGCACGATTTGATTGGAATAGACAAAGGAAAAAATATCTGGATTGACCGGTGTACCTTTGAAGACACCCTGACTTTGGGTTATGCTGCCAACGGAGAAAAATGGCAGGTTTATGACGGTCTTTGCGACATGAAAAGCACTGCCACAAACATCACCGTTTCCCGCTGCGTTTTTAGAAATCACGATAAAACCATGCTCATTGGTTCGGGGGACAGCGACGGGGCTTCTGACCCTGAGGCTCGAAAAATTTCCCTTATTGCAAACTACTGGCTTAACTGCGGTCAGCGGTGCCCTATGGTGCGCAATTCCCTCTGCCATGTTTTGAACAATGTATATGCAAGCGATTCCGGCCGTGTTTATAGCAGCCAGAGTTCCATAAATGCCAGGGCTGGTTCTGTTGTCTGTGCGGAAAGCAACTGGTTTGGCAGCGTGGCAAGTCCAAGCGTAGGCGGCGGTTCAATTTCTAACAAACCTGATTCAACTTTTAATCCGGCAGATTTTTATGATTACGCAAAATACAGTTCAAAAGAAGCTGTTATGGAAGATGCCGGGGCGGGGAAGTAGACTTAATGGCGGAACTGCTTACAATACAGCCGAAAAGATTGAATAATTAAAAATCACTCCCAGACAAACAAATCGGCACAGTTTCGCTCCCCTCCAGAAATATCAATGGTCTGACCTGTGCAGAATCTGTTTGTAACTGTTATAAAATAAATCCAGTCGGCAGCTTCTTCGGGAGTTGCCCATCGTTTTAGCGGCGTTATTTCCATTATTTTGTTCCAAAGCCGGGGATTTTCTGTTACTGGTTCATTAAGTTCTGTTAATACACCTCCAAAACAGAGGGAATTGCATGTTGCCTTATATTTGTTTGCCAGACGGATTGCGCAGTTTTTCATATATCCGTTTATGCCCGCCTTCGAAGCAGCGTAATCTGCAAATTCATTCCCGGTTAAGGCTGAAACAGAGGAATTAAAAACTACGGATTTTATTTTATCCTGGAACGCATATTTTTCTGTTACGGCCATTGTGCCCAGCAGATTTACTTCAATATCGCGCAAAGAAGCAGTTTGAACGCCTGCATTGTTCACAAGAATTTCTACATCATCAATAGAAGGAAGCTGTTCTTTTACAGAAATATCGGCCGTAAAATGCGTATAGTTTTCTGAGTTCAAAATTGATTTGTCCCCTGAAATAGTGTCGATTTTTTCATCAATTCCAAAAACATGATGATTCTGGGAGAGAAATTTTATTGCAGTAGCCCGACCAATACCTCTGCTTGTTCCAGTAATAAGAATTTTCATAAAACGCTTCCCCCAGAAAAATCAACGGCAAAACTTAACGCGGTTAAACAAGCTAAAAAGTTGCCTTAGTTTTATTTGAAATGTATGTCAAATATTCCTGACCGATTTTATCTTTTTCCCATGAACGCACAATTTTATAGCCTAATCCAGAAAACAGAACCTCACACAAAAGTTCAAAAACAGAACCAATGGCAGAGCAGATAAAAACCTGTGTCCATGTCCAGCCAAAAAACACCTTGGAAACCATTACGGCAAAAATAAAGTTGTCTGCAAATTGAGCAGTTAAAGTTGAAATATATGAGCGGATTGCAAAGGCTAAAAAATTGTCTTTTTTTAATTTCGAGGCGATTTTACCGTTTAAAAAACCGTTAACAACAGACGAAACAAGAAAAGCCGTTGCCGACCCAAGAACAATGTACCAGGAACCGCCGAAAGTTGCATTTAAAGCATCGTTTACAGCCATGTTTTCGGTAGCATAAAATTCACCCCATTTACCGGGAGTTTTTGCAAGAAGGGCAAAAATAAGGCAGACCATAAGATTAATAACAAGAGCTGCCAGAGACACTTTAATGGAAGAAGAAGCCCCCCACCTTTTACAGATAATGTCCATGCAAAGAAACATAATCCAGCTGAAAAAGAAACCGCAGTCCAAAACAACATACTTAGTGCTTATAAGTTCCTTGTTAGCCAACAGATTAGCACAAACTAGAGAAAGAATAAAAACAGAAAGGACAAGAGAGGGAATGTTCCTCAAAAGAATACGGAAGTCTTGCAGCTGCCCCCGCACAAAAGAAGAGAGATTTTTCATAAAAAGAACCGGCAAAAAATACCGTCCTCCATAAGAATTTTAATTTATAACGCGCAGGAGAGTTATGAGGAATCATAAACTGCGCAAAAAAAATCTAACTCAAATCTCAAAAAAAAGCAATGCTAAACATTAGATTTATGGGCAAACAAAAAAACCCCGGCTTTCTAAATTAAAACCGGGGCTTAATTCAAAACTATTTTATGCTGTCTTCATCGACCTGCACTTTTTTGATTTTCCAAATATCACGGACATAATCTTCGATTGTTCTGTCAGAAGAAAATTTTCCCGCATTCGCAATGTTAATAAGTGCTTTTTTTGCCCAGCTTTTCTTGTCCATATAAGCTTTTGCCACTTCTTCCTGAGCTTTACAATACCGATCAAAATCGGCAAGAACATAATATACATCCGGCCGCTGACCTTCCACACCATAAACAAGTGAATCGTGAATTTCCTTGAACACCTGATGACTTGGATCATAAGTGCCGTCTACAAGCTGGGAAACAACTTTTGCAAGAGCAGGATTCCGCTCAAGATACTGCTGCGGATTGTAAGAATGTTCGGCTTCCATTTTTTGAATGTCTTCCGTTAAAAGTCCAAACGGGAATCCGTTCTCTTTACCGGCTTCTTCAAAAATTTCGATATTGGCACCGTCCATTGTTCCCAAAGTTAAAGCCCCATTCACCATAAATTTCATATTCGAAGTACCGCTGGCTTCTTTTCCGGCAGTAGAAATCTGCTCAGAAACATCGGCTGCAGGGAAAATCTTTTCTGCCACACTTACACGATAATTTTCGATAAATACAACCCGGAGTTTTCCGCCAACCCGCCTGTCGTTATTTACCCTTTCGGCCACAGTATTTATAAGTTTAATAATTGATTTTGCCCTTCTGTATCCTGAAGCCGATTTTGCCCCGAAAATAAAGGTTCTGTTCGGCGGATTAAATGAAGGATCTTCAATAATCCTGTTGTAAAGATACATAATGTGCAAGACATTCAAAAGCTGCCTTTTATATTCATGAAGTCTTTTTACCTGTACATCAAAAATACTGTCTGGATCAAGGAATTCATTTTGAGTGTGTTTAAGGTAGTCTACAAGTATTTCCTTATTGTGCCGCTTAATTGCCATTAACTCTTCCAGAGAAGAATCATCATCAGCATACTGTTCGAGAGCCTTTAATTTTGTAAGATCTTTTTCCCAGCCATGACCAATTCTTTTTGTAATGAATTCGGCAAGTTCCGGGTTAGCATTGCAGAGCCAGCGGCGCTGAGTAATACCATTTGTTTTGTTGTTGAATTTTTCCGGGTAAAGCTCAAACCAGTCCACAAGTTCCTGATGCTTTAAAAGTTCTGTATGAAGGGCTGCAACACCGTTTACGCTGAATCCTGCATGAATTGCAAGCCATGCCATATAAACTTTTCCGTCGTGAATAATCGACATTCTGTTCTGCCGGGCATAATCCTCCGGGAATTTTGCCCTAAGTTCAATAAGAAACCTTCTGTTGATTTCTTCTACAATCTGATAAATGCGCGGCAAAAGTCCCTGGAAAATACCAATATCCCACTTTTCGAGAGCTTCGGCCAAAATTGTATGATTTGTGTAAGCAAAAGTCTTCTGCACAATGTTCCATGAATCGTTCCAGCCCATATTATATTCATCCATAAGAATGCGCATAAGTTCTGGAATGGCAACTACAGGATGAGTGTCGTTAAGCTGAATTACATGAAGTTCCGGGAATCTGCTGAAGTCAGTGCCATAATCAGCCACAAAGTGATGAACAAGATCCTGCAAAGAAGCAGAACAGAAAAAATACTGCTGTTTAAGACGGAGAGTTTTACCCTGCGGACCGTTATCATTCGGGTAAAGAACCCTTGTAATGTTTTCTGCGCTGTTCTGCCTGAAAACAGCTTCGTTGTACCTCATGTCGTTAAAAAGCTGAAGGTCAAATCCGTCGGGACTGGAAGCCTGCCATAAACGGAGGGTATTAACAGTATTTGTGCCGTAACCTACAATAGGCATATCGTAAGGAGTTGCAATAACTTCCTCTGCATTTTCAAGGTAAAACCTGTCCTGACCGTCGGGAGTTTTGCCGTACTTAATTTCCCCGCCAAATTTTACAGTAACAGAAAGGTCGGATCTCTTAACTTCCCACGGATCCCTGTGTTTAAGCCAGTTATCAGGATATTCAACCTGAAAACCCTGTTCTATCCGCTGTTCAAACATTCCATATTCGTAGCGAATACCATAACCATGTCCAGGATAATCCAAAGTTGCAAGAGAATCTAAGAAACATGCAGCCAAACGACCAAGACCGCCGTTACCAAGACCAGCATCCGGTTCCTCTTCTTCAATTAAGTTTAAATCAATGTCCATTTCGTTAAGGACTTTTTTTACTTCTTCCTTAATGCCAAGGTTAATAAGATTATTGCTTAAAGCCCGTCCCATTAAAAATTCGGCAGAAAGATAATAAAGCTGCTTTGTAGGTTTTTTATCGTACTCACGGCGGGTAGCCATCCAAGCCGGCATAATAACTTCCTGAACAGAAGCACTTACAGCATCAAAAAGGTCGTGACTGTTAGCCTGCGAAATATCCTTGCCATACTGACGGCGAAGTCGTGCTGCAAGATTTTCCCTAAACTGTTTAGCGTCAAAATTCATAATTACCTCTTTCCAAAAAAAATCGTAAAAGTTTAACAAACAACAAAGGACTTAAAATCAAAAAAAGATTTCCATTAATGTTATGGCCGTATCCCGCCGCTTTGCGCCGGGTCGCTACTTCCACCCTTCGCCAGAAGGCTCATTCCCCTTCACTCGCTCCGCTCCTTTCGGGGAACGGCTGCGCCGGGGTTCCAATCGCTTACGGAAAACCCTTTATAATCATGTAAACTTACTGTGGGCTTAATTCTAATTCATTTTTGAATATTTTTACATAAAATTTTTATTATTCACCATTATTTTCCAGTTTTTTTACAATCGCGGCGGCAACTTTTTCTCCGTCCATGGCAGAACTTCCTATTCCACCGGAATATCCGGAACCTTCACCACAGGGATACAGATTTTCAAGCCCCATACATTCAAAGGTTTCCTTGCTCCGCTTAATCCGCACAGGAGTACTTGTTCTTGTTTCCATAGCAATCATCAGAGCATCTTCGCAAACAAAACCTTTCATGCTTTTGTCAAACTGCAAAAAACCTTCTTTAAGGCATTTTTTTATTTTTTCTGGAATCCACAAATCAAGCCGCGAAGAAACAACTCCCGGTTTATAACTCGTTTCACCTAAAGCAAAACTTTCCCGGCCGTTTATAAAATCAATCATTTTCTGTGCCGGTGCAAACTGACCTTTTCCATTTTTAAATGCAAGTTCTTCAAGCCATGTACGCCAAAATAAACCGGCGAGAGCCTTACAGCCAGCTTCTTCAGCCTTTTTCATAAATTCTTCGGGAATATCTTCCGGTCTTATTTCAACAACAATAGCTGCATTTGACCAGGGACTGTTTCTTCCGCTGGCACTCATTCCGTTTACTACAATCTGATTTTTTTTCGTGGCACAGGGCACAACAAATCCACCGGGACACATACAAAAACTATAAACGCCCCTTTCTTCAACCTGAGCTGCCAGTCTGTATTCCGCAGCCCAATTCATTTTTTGCCCGTGAAACTGAATTTCATCTATAACAGTTCTTGGATGTTCAACCCTTACACCAACTGCAAAAGTTTTTGCTTCCAGAGAATCTGGAGATGTTCTGCCTATTATTTCGTAAACATCCGCAGCAGAATGTCCTGTTCCAAGAATTACTGCATCTCCAAAAATTTCCCGAGTTTCTTCTGTGTTATTGTCTTCATTTACAGATAAAACTTTTACGCCCAAAACCTTTTTTCTGTTTTCATCAAGAATAAAATCCTTAAAAACCGTATTAAAATGAATTTCTCCACCCAGTTCCAGAATTTTTTTCTCCATTCCGTCAATAATTCCCGGCAGCCTGTCTGTACCAATATGAGGATGGGCATCTGTTAAAATTTTTCTGTCGGCACCAAATTCAACAAAAATACGGTAAATTTTATAAATATCACCACGCTTGTTTGAACGGGTATAAAGTTTTCCATCAGAAAAAGTTCCCGCTCCTCCAGCTCCGTAACAGAAATTGGAATTTTCGTTAAGAATTCCTTTTGTTTTAAGGCAGGCAATATCTGTCGCCCGCACATTTGCAGGACTTCCCCTTTCAATTATTACAGGTTTTATTCCATCTTCCAAAAGCCTGAACGCAGCGTAAAGTCCGGCCGGTCCTGAACCCACAATAATTACCTTTTTGTTTCCCTCTGCTTTTTTCCAATATTGGGCAACTTTTTCTTCGTCCCGGGGTTCTTCATCAATATAAACCCTGTAGCGCATAACTAGTTTTACAGTTTTACGCCGGGCATCCACAGATTTTTTTACAAAAACAGGAATTATTTTTCTGTTTTTTACAGGAATTTTTTTCTGACAAAGAGATTCAAAAATTTTCTCCCGTATTATTTTTTCGTTTCCCTCGTTTTCGGGCAAAAGAGTAATGGAAAGATCACAAATCATTAAAAATCAACCTTAAAATATTTTTGCAGCCGGCTAAACATTAAATAAATCAATCTGTGAGCCGATTTTTGCAATGGAATCCTGCATTGTTTTTGAAATATCCGACAGTGTTTTTCCGTTGCTGCTTATTTGATTGGCCGAAGATGTCATTTTTGACACGCTGCCTTTAATGTCTTCCGTAGCACTCTGAAGGTTCTGAACCTGATCCAGAATTGCCTTATTGCCGGCAGACATAAGACCGGAGGCAGAACGAACTTCGCTTGTAGAATCGTTCATCATTTTTAAAGCATCGGTAATCTGCCGGCTTCCAATTTCGCTTTCTTCCATGGCAGCCTTAATCTGCTGAACAAGCTGGTCTGTTTCGTGAATTTTTGAAGTAACGGCCTGGAAAGAATTTTTTGCTTCTGCCGATGAGCGTACAACTTCTTCAATTCCTTCCTGAATCGACTGTAATTCGTTTTTAATCCGCTTAGACTGCCTGCTGGAATTTTCCGAAAGAACATGAATTTCGTCTGCAACAACAGAAAATCCCCGTCCGGCATCGCCAGCATGAGCGGCCTCGATAGAAGCATTCATGGCAAGAAGATTTGTTTCCGTTGCAATTTTTGAAATTGTCCGGTTTGCTTCCATAAGCATACGGCTTTGTTCCTGAATCTGCTGAATCTGCTGGTTTACAATATTCTGACGGCTTATTCCGGCACTTGTATGATTTTCCAAATCTTTAAAAGAAGAAACCATTCGTTCGGTGCTTCTTGTAACGGAAATAATGTTTCCCAGCATCTGTTCAACAGCCGCACTGGCCTGAGTTACTCCAGAAGACTGATTTTCAATTAAATCGTTAAGGGACTGAATGCTTTCTGCAATTTGATTAACTTTTTCTACAGTTTCTTCAACAGAATCTCCCTGAAAATCAATTTTTGCACTAACTGTTTTTATGTTTTCAATAATCTGGGAAATTGAAGACGCTGTTGCCGCCATAGTTGTAGACATGTCCAAATCCACAACGGCCAGCTGGTCTTTCGATTCCTTTATTTTTTTAATTATTATCCGCAAATTTTCCGTAAAGGTATTGAATCCTGTTACAACATCCCCAACTTCATCTTTTGTTTTTACATTAATTTTTTTCGTTAAGTCTGCATCCCCGGAAGCAATTTCGTTAATGGAAGATTTAAGCTTTGTAAGAGGATGAACAAGAAGAGTCATGTAAATTGAAGTAAAAATAAGCAGGAGAATGGCAATAATTGTAGTAATAAATACAATCTGAACTCCGCTCTTTAAAGCTGCGGCATTAATTTCAGCTTCGGGAACAACAACGGCCAAAGACCAGTTTGTCCTGTAAATCGGGCAATAAAAAACATAATCAACAGACTTTTTTTCCTGATTTTGAATTTTTGCACTTCCCGTCTGGCTTAAAAGCATTTTAGAAGTAAGGTCTTTGTAGCCGGTAAACCCAGATTCACTTTCATCCATGCGATAATAATTCTTCATTATTTTTTCTGTTTCTGGATGTGCAATTATATTTGCACTGGAGTCGATGGCATAAGTATAGCTGTTCCCTGAAAGAGTAAATTTTGTCATTTCGTAATTTATTCTGGACAAAGGAATTGCTCCAATAAAAACGCCCCAGAAAACATTATTAAGATTATTTACAGGAACAGAAATATAAAAAACATACTCACTGCCGTCTGGCGAAAGCAGAGGGTCAGAAATATACTGCGGTTTTCCTTTGCCGGCAATTTCCGAAAAATAAAGCTGCCCCGAAACATCTGTAGTATTTCCGTTTGTATCAAACATGTGTCCGTTTATATCGGCAAACCCCATATACGAAAAACTTGCATCCATAAGGCGTTTGTTATTTTTTAAGTAATCGCACACAAGTTCATAGTCGCCACTGGCCAATTCATTGCTTAAAGTAAAAATATTCAAATCTTTAAAGAAAGAATTAAGCCAGTAAGAAATGCTGTCTGCAGAACGGGCAGCCACAGAAGTAGAAAACTGCGTATATGTTTCAATATTGTCTTTACCAATAGATCTGGTAAGAATAGCGGAAAGGACTGCAAAAAAAGCAAAAAGCAGGCATAAAAGAACAACAGCAAACTTAAAGGCCATTGTTCGCCTGATATTTTTAAACTTGATTTTTTTAATTTTCAAAACAAAACTGGAAAAGCCCTTCTTTACAGATTTTTTTTCTTTTAAAGGAGCAACATCTTTTTCAACACTAATATTTTTGTTGTTTTTCTTAAATCCAAACATATCCACTCCCAAAACAGTCAGTATAAGACAATGCAATGCACCGTAAACCGAAAAACTCCCGCCAAAAGTTCTATTTTTACCTTGTAAATTTTCGACATTTTTTAGTTGAACATTAGAAAATGAAACATTCCCATACATACCCCAATCTAAAACAGGGTAGCATTTGTACCGTTACAGTCAACAAAAAATTGCCGTGGTTTCCAAGGGCTGAAACCGTAGAATGATTATACCATGAAACTAAAAAATTTTCCCTTTAAAAATGTATATCTCACATAAACATTTTATTTGTGATAAAATTCAATCTCCTAATAACCGTTTTTAGGCTTTAGGTAATTTTAACATTCTCAACTATTTATTCTGCCTGCGGGCTTTTTACGAGGTTTTTATGAAAATCAACAGTCTGGAATCTATTCTTGCTTCCAATGAATATCCTGGCCGGGGAATTGTAGCCGGTCTGAGCGAAGACGGAAAATATGCCGTAAGTGCTTACTGGACAATGGGGCGCAGTGCCGGCAGCCGAAACCGTATTTTTACCGTTGAAGAAGAAAACGGCACAGAAGTTGTAAGAACAAAAGCCTTTGACCCTTCCTTAATTGCTGGAGATCCAAGCCTTATAATTTATGCCGCTGTACGCCAGTTAAACAATACAACAATTGTAACAAACGGCGACCAGACAGATACAATTTTTGAAGGACTTAAAGCTGGTAAAACTTTTGAAGAAAGCCTCCGTTCAAGAAAATACGAACATGATGCTCCAAACTACACTCCGCGCATTTCTTCAATTCTTAATGTTGAAAACGGAAAACTGGACTACGCCATTTCTATTCTCAAAAGCGACAACGGCAACGGCGACAACACACTGCGCTATACTTTTTCTTACGACAACCCGTTAAAAGGTCAGGGGCGCTTTATTCATACATACATGGGAAACGGTAATCCTCTTCCTTCTTTTGAGGGAGAACCTGTTCCTGTAGAAATAAAAGGCAATATTGATTCATTTTCAGAAACAATCTGGAACAGCCTTAACAGCGAAAACAAAGTAAGCCTTTTTGTGCGCTTTATAAACCTTGAAACAGGAAAATTCGAAGAACGGATTTTCAACAAAAACAAATAAACATAAAAATCCGCTGCCTATGCTTAACCTGATCTGCACCACAGTTCTTATTGAAAAATCTCCTCAGGCTCTTCCGCTGGGAGCAGCCTGTGTTGCTTCTGCAATAAAAAACAGCAGTAAAACAAAAGAATTATTTTCTCCTTGTGTTCTGGAATTTTGTCTTGAAAGCGAAGAGATAAAATCCCTTGTATCATCAATAGGTCCAGGTCAGGTTAAAAATGCCTCTGGTTTACACACAGGCAGATATATTGCACAAAAAATTGCTTCCCAAAAACCAGATGCCGTTTTAATGAGCATTTTTGTCTGGAATCACATAATTCTTGAAGAATGTGCCAGAGAACTAAAAAAAATCTGTCCAAAAGTGCTTATTATTGCCGGAGGGCCTGAAACTACAGCAAATCCGTTTAATTTTGAAGGAATTGACTTTGCCGTTGCAGGAACAGGCGAAGGGGCTGTGCCGGAACTTCTTTTCAAACTTGTTGAAGCAGAATTTTTTGCAGAGGATTTTTCCTACAAAAACAATGCTGTCCTTTTTTCGGAGTTTAATATTCCTGGTGTTTTTTATCTTGGTGGAAAAAACCTTTCCCGAAGTACTATGGGAAGAATGGAAAATTTTTCAAGAACTATTCCTCTTCCGCCGGAAAAACTTTCTTCTCCATATTTGGACGGAACAATAAACATCGAAAATTATGACGGCGTACTTTGGGAACTGGCACGAGGCTGCCCTTTTAAATGTTCCTATTGTTACGAGAGCAAGGGCGAAGAACATGTTTCGTATTTTCCAATGGAACGCCTTGAAAAGGAACTGGAACTTTTTTCTTCAAAAAAAATTGCCCAGGCATTTGTACTTGATCCTACTTACAACGCAAATCAGGAACGAGCAATAAAAATGCTGGATTTAATCCGGCAGAAAGCCCCGGAAATGTTTTTTTATTTTGAAGCCCGGGCAGAATTTATAGACAGAAAACTGGCAAAAGCCTTTAGCCGCATAAACTGTGCCCTGCAAATTGGCCTGCAAAGTTCTGATGAAAAAGTTCTTGAAAAAGTTCACCGGACAATAGACAAAAAGAAATTCATTAAAAATACAGGCTTTTTAAACGAAGCCGGAGTTGTTTTTGGTTTTGATCTTATTTACGGTCTGCCAGGAGATAACCTTAAAGGATTTAAAAATAGCATTGATTTTGCATTAAGCCTTTATCCAAACAATCTGGAGCTTTTTTGCCTAAGCATACTGCCCGGAACAAAACTTGCCGACGATGCAAAAAAATTTGGCATTGTGTGGGAGCGAACTCCTCCGTACCATGTAATTTCCACACCAGAATTTTCTGAATCTGATTTAGAAAAAGCGGCCCGTCTGGCTAGAGCCACAAATCTTTTTTATACACAGGGAAGGGCTGTAAGCTGGTTTAACTGCATTCTTTATCACTTAAAATCAAAACCATCTGTTTTTCTTGATAAATTCGAAAAATTTTTGCATCAGGGAAAAGTTACCCTTTCGCCCCGGCCAAGTCCTTTTGAAATACGGAAAATCCAGAAAGATTTTGTTGCCATGGAATTTAAAAAACAAAAAATGGACAAATTTCTTCCTGTTGTTTTTGATTTGATAGAACTGTACGGTGCATTAAGCGATGCCGACGGCGAAGGAAAAACTTCCATAATAAAGCTGAATTATTCTCCAGAATCGCTGCTCAGCGAATATGCCCAGGATTTGCCGTTCTTTATTTCAACACAAAACCCCCGCCGCAACAAAACAAAAGTATTCCCAACCCCTGCCGGCGCAGATTTTACCATACTTTAACAGGATATTTTTTAACAAATTTTTCCTTATTACTTCATTAAATTTTAATTCCATACTATATTTTGTCTTATATAAATTTTCTGCCCAGAATCTTGCGGCAGGGATAGTAGCACCGCCGAAGGCGTTCGCAAAACCCTGGTTTTGCGAATGGAGCGAGTAGCGGAAGTGCGAATAGCCCAGTTTAGTCTGGTGAACTTGTGAACCTGACTAAAGCCGCCCGAAATATTTTACATTGGATTTTATTTTTTTGGAGGATGAAGTTATGAGCGAAAATCTTACAGAAAGTCAGAGTGAAATTAACTGTCTTGTTTCTAAAGCCGTAAAAGCTCTGGAAGAATTTGCTTCTTTTGATCAGGAAAAAATCGATTATATTGTAGCAAAAGCAAGTGTAGCTGCCCTTGATCAGCATGGGTCTTTGGCAAAACTCGCCGTAGAAGAAACTAAGCGGGGTGTTTTTGAAGATAAGGCAACTAAAAATCTTTTTGCCTGTGAATATGTTGTAAATCACATGCGTCATCTTAAAACTGTTGGCATTGTTGATGATGATGAAGTTTCCGGTATTGTAAAAATTGCTGAGCCTGTAGGTGTTGTTGCTGCCCTTACACCGGTAACTAATCCAACTTCTACGGCAATATTTAAATCGCTGATTTGTTTAAAAACCCGGAATCCGATTATTTTTTCTTTCCACCCAAGTGCAATTCAGTGTTCCATAGCGGCCGCAAAAGTTGTTTATGATGCTGCTGTTGCTGCCGGCGCCCCGGAAAACTGCATTCAGTGGATTGAACAGCCTTCTATGGAAAAAACAAACGATTTAATGAATCATCCTAATGTTTCCACAATTCTTGCAACTGGCGGAAATGCCATGGTAAAAGCTGCTTATTCCTGCGGTAAACCGGCATTGGGCGTAGGAGCTGGAAATGTTCCTGCCTATGTGGAAAAATCCTGCAATCTGCGTCAGGCTGTAAACGACATTGTAATGTCTAAGTCTTTCGACAACGGTATGGTTTGTGCTTCTGAGCAGTCTGCCATTATTGATAAGGAAATTTATTCAGATGCGTTAAAACTTTTTAAGGAATACAGGGCCTATCTTGCCTCTGCCGAAGAGAAAAAACTTCTGGAAAAATATATGTTCGGTGTAGACGGCGATCCTTCCGTTGCAAAATTAAACCCGGACATTGTAGGTATGAAGCCTTCTACTCTGGCAAAAAACGCCGGCTTTTCTGTTCCTGAAACTACAACAATCATTCTTGCTGAATGTAAGGATGTATGCGTTGATGAATGTCTTACAAGAGAAAAATTAAGTCCTGTTCTTGCTGTTGTTAAAGCTAAAGACACAGAAGACGGTCTTAAAAAAGCAGAGGCTTCTGTCCGCTTTAACGGTCTTGGTCATTCTGCGGCAATTCACACTGCAGACAAAAAACTTGCAGAACGGTTCGGCGATCTGGTTCCTGCCATCCGCATTATCTGGAACTCTCCTTCTACTTTTGGCGGCATTGGAAATGTTTACAACTCATTCATTCCATCTTTAACTTTAGGCTGCGGTTCCTACGGACACAACTCAACCGATGACAATGTAAGTGCCGTAAATCTTCTGAACATTAAAAAACTTGGACGGAGACGAAACAATATGCAGTGGTTCAAAATTCCTTCAAAAATCTACTTTGAAAAAGATTCCATCGAATACATTCACCAGATTCGCAACATGCACAAGGCTATTATCGTAACAGACCGCTCTATGGTTGATTTAGGTTTTGTCGATAAAATTACAGACCAGTTCAAACTTAGAAGAGAGCCTGTACAGTATCAGCTTTTCTGCGATGTTGAACCGGATCCTTCAATTCAGACTGTAAAAAAAGGCGTTGAGTTAATGAGGAATTTTGCCCCGGACACAATAATTGCGCTGGGCGGTGGTTCTGCTATGGATGCTGCAAAAGGCATGTGGCTGTTCTACGAAAATCCAGAAGTTGATTTTAACGACCTTAAGCAGAAATTTATGGATATCCGCAAACGAGCTTTCCGCTATCCTTCTCTTGGCAAAAAAGCCCGGCTTGTCTGTATTCCTACAACATCAGGAACAGGTTCTGAAGTTACACCGTTTGCCGTAATTACCGACAGAGAAGAAAACAAAAAATATCCTCTTACAGATTATTCCCTTACTCCAACAGTTGCCATTATTGATCCTTCATTTACCATGAATCTTCCGGCAAAAATTGTGGCCGATACGGGAATGGATGTTCTTACCCACGCAACAGAAGCTTATGTTTCAACTCTTGCCAACGATTTTACAGACGGTCTTTGTATTCAGGCAATTAAAATGGTATTCCAGTACCTTGAACGCTCTTACAAAAACGGAGCTTCCGACCCTGAAGCAAAAGAAAAAATGCACAATGCCTCTTGTCTTGCCGGAATGGCTTTTGCAAATGCGTTCCTTGGCATGAACCACTCTATGGCTCACAAAATCGGCGGTGAATTCCATGTTCCTCACGGAAGGGCAAATGCCATACTTTTGCCGTTTACTGTACGCTACAACGGTTCCCAGCCGACAAAAATTTCAACCTGGCCAAAATACAATTACTACAAAGCTGCCGAACGGTATGCTGAACTTGCAAGGCTTCTCGGTCTTCCTGCAAAAACAACGGAAGAAGGCGTAGAATCTTATGCAAAAGCTTGCGGTGAATTAGGTAAAAAAGTTGGAATAGCCATGAATTTCAAAAGTCAGGGGCTTGATGAAAAGAAATACATGGATTCTCTGGACAAACTTGCTTATCTCGCTTTTGAAGACCAGTGTTCACCAGCAAATCCTCGTGTTCCTGTTGTTGAAGACATAAAGCAGATTCTAAAAGCAGCCTACGACACAGAAGAATTCATCGAAAAGTAACATTCTTATAAAAGATAACAGGGACTGTTCAAAAAAAAGGTGTTCCGTTTTTGGTTTCGGAAGAACTTACGGCCTTTTAATTTTGGACAGTCCTGTTTTTTTTAGTTTTATGCACTTTGCAAAATCACATTCCTTAAGCAAAAGGTAGAAAAATGAATATAGTTCCGGCAAAAATTTTTGACATTCCCGAAATATTAAAAATCGAACGGGCCTCCTTTATTCCGGCCATACAGGAAACTCCGGCAACTTTTCAGGAACGGCTGGAAATATTTCCTCAAGGATTTTTTCTTCTTCAGGACACATCTTCCACAGCAATCGAAAAAAACGGTCATTCCGTTGCGGCAGGATATTTTACAAGCGAAATATGGAATTTTATTCCTAAAACAGATGATTTTTTTGCATTAAACCATTCATCAAAAAAACTTCACAATCCAAACGGCACAGTCCTTTATGTAAGTTCTTTTGCACTTTTCCCAGAATACAGGGGAAAAGGGCTGGCCCAGTCTTTTTTTAAAGAAAGCCTTAATTCAATATGCCGGGCATTTCCAGACATTTTAACAGTGCTTCTTCTTGTAAACGAAGAATGGAAAGGAGCCTGCCGTATTTACGAAAAAAACGGCTTTACGCAGCTTAGAAAAATCGAAAAATTTTTCCCCAGCCTGCATAATATTTTTTCCGACGGAATTTTAATGACCGCTCCGGCAAATCTTTTTCGCTAAGGATAAAAAAATGACAATAGAACAATACAGCTATTTCGACACTTTTCGCCGGGAATTAAAAAACTACTGTCAGGAGTTCAGCGAAAAATTCGGTCGGGAACTTATTCCCCTTCAAAAAAACGCCTCAAAAAAAGACACCCACGACTACCCAATAGAAAATCCGGTAGTATACAACACCGCTTTAGACGAAATTACCCGGGAAACAGAAATTAAAAAAATCATCATAGGCGATAATCCCGGCAAAAACGAACAGCTTTCCTGCAACAAAAAATATCTTGTAGGTCAAGCCGGAAAAATTGCCGCCGGATTTTTTCAGAAAAACAAAGAATTCAACACCGACTTTAGAAAAAATGCCATTATTTTGAACAAAACTCCAGTCCACTCAGCAAAAACAAATCACCTGAAAGAAATAATAAAAAATTCCTCCACAGAACTAAAAGCTGGAATTTATGAAAGCATGGAATGGATGGCAGAAAAAACAGCTTCCCTGCACAAAAATTTATGCCTTAACTCCTGTAACAAAAACGATGAACCGGAATTATGGCTTGTAGGCTACAGCGAATTAAAACAAAAAGGAATTTTTGAACTTTACAGGCAGGCACTTTTAAAAAACTACACAAATCAAGATTCAAGCCAGTACTGGAATAATGTTTTTGTTTTTCAGCATTTTTCCATGAACCGCTTTTCCGTAGATTTAAAAAACTTTCAGGAAGAAACAAAAATCTTTCAAAAAAATATTGCCGCCCAAACACTTGGAATTTTACACCGCAAAGAAATATTCGGCATGTAAACAGCTTTACTATTTTACTGCAAAACAGTAATTTCCACCCGCCTGTTCAAAGAGCGGCCTTCTTCCGTTTCGTTAGACGCAACAGGATTTTTGCTTCCCCAGCCACGGCAAATAAAAGCCTGCGCATTAACGCCGCGGTTTTTCATTTCCAGAGCAATTTTTTTTGCCCGTTTTTCGGAAAGAATTTTTTCTCCTTCTGGTTTTCCCGTACTTGCCGTATATCCCTCCACAAGAAAAGTTCCTTCCGCCGCCATTTTTAAAATTTCGGCCAGCTCATCAAGCCTTTCTTTTTCTTCTTCCAAAACTTCATCGCTGTCTGGCAGAAACCTTATATTTTTAAGGCTGAGTTTAATTCCAGCCGGAGTTTTTTCAACATCAACACCGCAATAAGTATTGCCGGCCCTTTTAAAAATTGCGTTTTCATCAACAGCCGGAGGAAAATCCGTAAAGTTTGAAATTGTTCCCTTAAAAGAAACAGCAGTTCCATCAGCATAAAAAAAAGTTTCATCAACCCTGTCTGAAATAAGCAGCGGAACACCGTTTTTTTTCTTTATGATTATGTCTGCTTCATGCCTGCCTTTTGCCTCAATCAAAGAAGAATCGCCTTTAAAATCAACACAGTTACCGTCGTATTTAGTCTGCCACTTTCCCTTTACCAAAAAAACATTTTCCCCTTTGTAAACATCTTCACCACAAAAAACATATTCAACAAGCATGGGAATTCGGGTAAAAATTCCCTTGTTCAAAGGATCCACCGCCCTTTCCCCCTCACCAATCCACGAATCGCCTGTTTCAACAAAATTTTTCGGTACAGTAGGAAAACTCCTGAACGACGGATACCCGTTATCTTTGTACATAGTAAGTTTTCCAGCCGGAGAAATATGAAAAACAGACTGAACGCAATCGTGAATTCCTGCAAAACTGTCCTGATTGTTCCTTAAAGTCTGTTCAATAACATAAAAACTGCCGTCAAACCAAATATCTTTTTCATAAATGCTGCCTTTAGCCAAAAATTTTTTGGACGGAGGGAATGCAGGACTTACAAAAGAACGAATTTCCCTGCTAGTAAGACCTGTGTATTTACCGTTTACATACCGCCGTAAATCAGTCCTTTCTACCAGAGAATATCCTCCGCCTCCTTTATAAGACAAATCCACTTTTTCACAAAAAACATTCCCGCAAAAAATAAATATAAAAATCCAAAAAAAATTCCGCTTCATAATGAAATTATCGGTCAAAAAATATATATTAAATAGAATAAGGGCGTTACCGCCGCAAGCGTCGGTCGGACTTTTCGGGGTTCCGCTGCCGCTCCATTCGCAAGCGAACGGCACAGCCGCCCCTACAATTCCTAACGCAACCGCAGAAAGTGTCAACTTTCGAGGATTGTGTTAGGCTCGTGCACAGAATGTGCACATAAAATAAAGCATTTTTTTGCAAAAAAAATGCCAGATAAACCTGGAGGCTTAACAAAAGCCGGAAGGTTTATCAGAATTCCTAACGCAAAACACAACTGGAGAAAAATATGGCGTACAAAGTTTTTATAGACGGAAAAGAAGGCACTACCGGCCTTAAAATTTTTCAGCGATTTGAAAACCGCACAGATTTGGAAATTCTTCTTATCAGCGAAGAAAAACGCAAAGACCTTTCAGAACGGGCAAAACTTATAAATTCATCAGATTTTACCTTTTTATGCTTACCCGACGATGCTGCAAAAGAATCTGTAAGTTTATGTACAAATCCAAAGGTAAAAATAATTGATGCCAGTACAGCCCACAGAACAAACAGCGATTGGGCCTACGGCTTTCCAGAACTTTCCGCCGAATTCAGAAACAAAATTGAACATTCATCAAGAGTTGCCGTTCCCGGCTGTTATGCCTCCGGTTTTGCTTCCATTGTTTATCCTCTTATAAAAAATAATATTATTGCACCGGATTATCCTGTTGTCTGCCATGCTGTTTCAGGGTATTCAGGGGCTGGTAAAAAAGCTATTGCCCAATACGAAGCCGCCGATAGAAACAGTTCTTTAGATTCTCCCCGGCTTTATGCCCTTACTCAGGAGCACAAACATCTTCCCGAAATGCAGAAAATTTCCGGACTTTCCTACAAGCCGATTTTTAATCCTTATGTCTGCGATTATTTTCAGGGAATGACCGTAACAATTGGTTTTTATACTCGCCTTATGCAAAAAAAACTTACAGGTCAGGAATTAACGCAAATTTATCAGGAACACTATAATTCTTCAAATTTTGTAAAATGCGCCGACTTTCTTGGGGAAGATATTTTGGACGAGCCGTTTATTCCTGCAAACACCCTTGCACAAACAAACAACATGCAACTTTTTGTATACGGAAATCAGGAGAGGCTGGTTGTAACAAGCCGCTTCGACAATCTTGGAAAAGGTGCATCTGGTGCCGCCGTTCAGTGCATGAATATTATGATGGGCATAGACGAGAGAACAGGTCTATAACTTTGTATAGTTTATAATCCTTCTGTCGGGGTTATTAAAAAAAATGCCAGCAAACGGCAAATTTTGCCGTTTGCTGGC
>CAMAFU010000005.1 GCA_945833725.1 uncultured Treponema sp. | reverse complement strand
CTGAAGAAGAAAGGCACCTTCTTAATACAAGTTCCGAAAATCCTGTTTGTGTCCGAGCAATAAGTTCAGAAATAGCGTTTTCAAAAAAGTGGCTTGCCATGCCTGTAGCCCCCACACTGCCTATTTCTTCTTTATCTACACAAAGACAGCAGGAAGTGCGTTTTTTATTGTCTGAATTTATAAGTGCTTTGAAAGAAGTAAATGCACAGGATCTGTCGTCCTGTCCGTATGCAAGAATAAGGGAACGGTCAAAACCTAAATCCCGGGCTTTGCCTGCAGGAACGGCTTCCAGTTCGCTGGAGGCAAAATCGTCTTCTTCAATACCATATTTTTCTTTAAGGCAGGAAAGAACGGCCTTTTTTGCTTTGTCTTTTTCTTTGTCGGAGGAGTCGCCTTTTACAGGTGATTCGCTTCCCACAATTAAATCAAGGCTTTCTCCAGGAATAAAATCGGAAGCTGATTCTTTCATCTGTTTTTGGGCAAGATGCGGCAATATATCGGAAATAACAAATACAGGATCGTTTTCATCGTCGCCTACAGAAACTTTTACAGTGCGTCCATCTTTTGTACACACAACCCCGTGAAGTGCTAAAGGAAGAGTAAGCCACTGGTATTTTTTTATGCCGCCGTAATAATGAGTGTTAAGGTATACAAGGAAATCTTTTTCGTAGAGAGGATTCTGCTTAATATCAAGGCGAGGTGAATCAATATGGGCACCTAAAATATTCATGCCTTTTTCAAGAGAATCTGTTCCTATATTAAAAAGGGCAATAGCTTTATTCATTTTTGAATAATAGACTTTATCGCCGGCAGAAACTTTTTCCAGAGTTTCAAGATTTTTATAGCCGGCTTTTTCTGCCTGACTGATAATCAGAGAAATGCACTCCCTTTCTGTTTTTCCGTTATCAAGAAAATTTTTATATTCGTTGATAAGTTCACTCATAAAACAAAACCTCCAGTTGATTAAAAAAATTGAGCTGCCTAACAAGTACAGCATTTATGTACTTTTTAGACAGCTTCGAAAAACTTTTGTGGAGATGGGGGGAATTGAACCCCCGTCCGAATGTGTAATCCAAATGCCTCTACATGTTTATCCGTGCGATTTGGTTGTCGGGAGATACTTAGCAGCACGACAAGCGACATCTCCGTATCCAGCTTAAAATGTCCCGTAAAACCAGTTGGAATGAATTACGGCAAGTTCCTGTTGGTGACAGGATTCAGCAAAGTTAGGAACAGCACCCTGCAGATCCCGGCTAACCTGCTTACGCAGCGAGAGCTTCTGCAGAAGAAGCTTCAACAACTTCTTCTTCTTTTCTTGCGAAAATTGCAGTTATTTTTTTGTCAGTTTAGGGAACCTTCACTCCCACATGCAGCAAGTGCATTATTCACAACCGTCGAAACCGGTGCATCCCCAAAAAATCTGATTTTTTAAGGTAGATATAATATAGTCACAGAAAGAAAAACCGTCAACCCTCCCCCGTCCCCCCTCAACCTCAATCCTATCAGGGTTTGCGCATTAAAAAATATAATTTTAACCAGGGGCTTCCAGTCAAGACTGTTCAGTGCAAAACCATGCTATTAGCACTTCGTGCTGATTATTACTGTGCATTATGATTTTTAATACTTGAAGGAAAGCCTTTGTATGGGACTGGGACCTATTTTCCTGCAAATTTCCCTGTGTTCTTTTGTAGGATAACCTTTGTGTTTTTTATAGCCGTATTCTGGATAAATTCTATCGTATTCAACCATAAGATTATCCCTGTAGACTTTTGCCATAATTGATGCGGCCATAACACAGGGATATTTTCCGTCGGCTTTAGGCTCGCATCGAACTTTACAGGAAATATCCGGCACAAAAGTTCCGTCGGCAACAGCAGAAACAAGGGTACTTGGGGAAAATCCTTTTTTATATTGAATGTTATGGGAATTGCACCAATCAGGCAGTTTTAAAATCATCATTTCGTAGGCCAGTTTCATTGCGTACAGACTTGCCTGAAGAATATTCATGGAATCAATAAGTTCATGATCTACAACGCCAATTCCCCAACAGGAAGAATCAGCAATAACTTTCTGTGCATCAATCCGTTTTTTTTCAGAAAGTTTTTTTGAATCATTTAAAATTTCCGTGGGAAAATCTGGAGGAAGAATTACAGCACCTGCAACAACAGGACCGGCAAGAGGTCCCCTTCCGGCTTCATCCAGTCCACATTCAAATAAAAAATCCATAATTTAAAATCCCTTAGAAGAATTGCCGCTTTCTTCGATAATGAGGCACTGATTGTCTTTCCATACAGGTTCTACGCCACGGATTTTTTTATCGAATTCGCCATAAAAAGTATTGCCGGACATTTTTATGGTAGAAGAAGAAATTTCTGCAATTCTGCCCAAATGAGCTGTAACCCGGCAGCTGGAATCTTTCAACTCAAACGACCCGCCGCTTAAACTGAAATTTACGCAGGTTTGCGAAACAGCTGCAATTCTGGAAGAAGAAACTGTAACTTTTGAATTTACAGCACTTACGCAACAGGCGTAGGATGAAGACTGAACGGTTAAACCGGAATTTACAAAATTAACAACTGAATTTGCAGCATAGAAAACAGTGCTGTTTTCACCGGCAAAATCAACAATTTCGCAGTTATTAAAATTTACTGCGGCATATTCAAGATTGAAGAAAGTAAAATTGTCGGCGGAAGAAGATGTTGAATGTCTGTCAAAGACTATATTTTTTGCTTCCAGACTTGAACTTCGAAGTACAAGGCGGGAAGATTCCGGGAAAAGGAATTTTGCTTCGCCTAATGCCGTAAAGGAACAGTTTGAAGAAATTACGATTTCACCTTCCGGCATGGAAAATTCACCGGTAACAAAAAAATGAGAAAAACGGCCGGAGTTAATAATTTCAAGAGCCTGACTGAAACTGGCAAAAGGATGTTTGCGGCTGCCATCGGCTGTAAGTTCATCGGCAGAAGAATCAAGGTAATAGTTAAACTCGTCGATTATGACTTTAAACTCTGAAATTTCGCTTTCATTTCCGGCAGAATCTTTTGCGTAGGCGCGAACTTTGTAAAACAGGGCACTTTTTGAGTCGGACTTAAGTAAAACAGGCTCCGTGTAAAGTTCAAATTCCCCTTCTTCAATTTCCTTTTCCAAAACTGCATTTTCATCATTTTGGGTAAAACTGTCGGAAACATTAAATTTTACAGGCGTTGATACGGCATAAAAAATTTCTGCACCGCTTTCGGCAGTAAGGTTGCATGTAACATCGCCTCTGGCATAGGAAGCTTTTGATGATGAAGAAAATACAGGGGGAAGAGGCGGTCGTTTATCTACAAGGCAGGAAACAGATTTTGTACCCTGATAAAGCCCGTCGCAATAAAAGGCAAAAACGGCCTCTCCAGAAATGCAGTCGCCTGAAAAAGTGTCGAAAACAATTTTTGAAAAAGCTCCTCCACCTTCGCTTATCCAGCCTGATTCCGTACAGGAAACAAGTTCCATAGTGTAGCGGACATCGCCGTCAATAAAAAACTCCAGAGGTTCCTGAACTTTTTCTGAAACGGTAAGAGCAGGTTCCGGCGGCAAAACAAAAGAAAAAACAGGATTGCCCTTTTCGTAAGCAACACTCTGCCATCGGAGAGTATGTTCCACAGACCTGTCCAGTACAACAGGTGCCCTGGAAGCAGACCACTCACTTTCGTCTAAGCTCCAGATAAGTTTTTCCCCTGTAAAAGAAAGGCTGTTCCATTCAGAAATTTGAAACGGCAGGGACGATTTAGAAAGAAGACCTACTCCACTTCCTGAAACAAAAATAACAAAACGCCACAAACGATTTCCATCTGTAACAGTACATGGAACATATCTTGAAAGCTGATTTTCTTCTGACAGGGAAAGGACTTTTCCTGGAAGAAAAACCTGATTATTAAAGCCTATGGAATACTTTAAAGAGGCAGGAATGTTGATTTGTGGATTTTCGGCATTGTAAAGAACAACTCCCCTGTCTGCAACAGAAGATAAAAAATCATGCTCTAAAGAACCGGGCTGAAACGGAGAATCTTCTGTAACAGTATAATTAACCTGAATTTCCTGCCGGGAATTTTCTTTTACAACAAGAATCTTTACTTCGATATTGCCGGCAGCATCAATTAAAACAGGACCGTCGTAGGCAAACCCGGAAGTAAGAGGATCGGAGCCGGAAAAAGAATAAAAACATTCTGCACCGTCTTCTACATTAAGAACAAGGCACTGACGGTTGGAAAAACTGCCTTCCACAGGAGAAATAACACGCTGGCAGAAAACGGGAAAAAAATAAAATAAAAATAAAACGCAGGAAAATAATTTTTTCATAGTCCACCTGAATCAACAAAAAAAAGGAGAAAGAACAGGGCGAAGGGATGAATCTTCTTTAAAATAGTGTTCTTCCAGTTCGTTTAGCGAAAGACCTACCAATTCATGACTTGAATAATGAATCCATAAATCATCTTCCGGGCTGTTTATGACAAATTTTCTGCAGAAAAAATCCGGAACATGTTTGTGAGGCTCTTTGTATGTAAAGATTTTATAATCGTGAACGGCGATTTGAACTGTTTGTGCCGGGACGCCTTGGGAAATTAAATTTTCCACAAGAAAATTTATAGTCTGGCCGGAATCAAAAATATCATCAACAAGAAGAATGTTTTTGCCCGACAAAGAAACAGGCTCAGGATTCCAGCCCTGAATTGAAACAGATGAATGAGACTGAACGCCGGAATAAGAACTGGCAATAACGGCACCAAAAATAATGTTTTTTTGAGGACATGCAACTTTAAAAAATTCACTTATACAGTTAGCCATACAGCAGCCGCCCCGTAAAGAAGCATAAATAACATCGGGTACATAATTTTGCTTAAGCATGGATGAAGCAAGTTTAAAACTGTTGTTACGGACTGTATTGTAAGGCAAAAACTCTTTTTTCATAAAACCCCGCAAAAAATATAGATAATTCTAGTGTAGAAACGGTATTTTTTCAATTATTAAAAATTAAATACAACCGTGAGGGATTGGAGCACCTGCAAGTGCTACCTCCATTCACCGCCCCTCAAAATCCCTCACGCTGCAAGATGCGCAGGAGAGAAAATCAAACAGCAGCGCCCCATAATTGTTTCGTATTGTTCAAATTTCCATCCCTGCGAAGCCATCTGATTGATTTTTGCTTCAATTACTGTACCGCGAAGTGTACCTGTACAAATATCGGCATTTACTTCTTCAACTTTGTAAGTCATATACAACTCCCATAAAATTTATTTTTAATGCACTATGGCACTAAACACAAATATTATTAACGCATTAGTTACACAGGACAGTTTTAAGCAGGCGTTGCGGGATGGAGTGAAAGTGTGCTAGTATTTTTTTATGGCGACTTCTAATGAATTTTTTAATTTTATTCTTGACCAGCTTTCTTTGCTTGAGGGGATTTCCTTCCGCAAGATGATGGGGGAATATATTATTTACCTTAACGGAAAAATTGCTGCTTATGTGTGCGATAATCGGCTGCTTGTAAAAATTACTCCCACGGCTCAGAAATTACTTCCCTCTTCCCATGCCCAACCGCCCTACCCCGGCGCAAAAGACATGCTTCTTGTTGAAAATGTTGATGACAAAAACTTTCTTGCAGAGTTATTTAGAGCCATTGAACCGGAAATGTCGGATGCAAAGATAAAAAAATGGTAAAACAGAAATATAACATCAATTGAACAAACCGATATAGAAGCTCTTGAGCAAGTCGGATTTGCTTGAAAACTAATATTCTTCGCTTATTAATGAATGATGTTATAACTTATGAAAAATTCACTGTTTTTTATGTTTATTTTCATAGTTTTTTTTTGCATTTCTTTTTAGTTTTGCCCTTTTTGCACTCAACTAGCAAATTATTGAAGCATATCACTTTTATATTGCCAGTAAATCAGAAATTGCGGCAGAAATTTTTAGCATTATTGCAGGAGAAAGTTTCGATACTTTTTGATTTATCAACTATTCCAATCTGAGGTGTAAGTACAACAAAATCTTTCGAAAGACCTGTTTCTGACTTTGTAAGAAAAATATTATCTTTATGTTCTGCAAGAAGTGTATTTGTTGTTAGAGGAATGACTACTGTAGTCAATATGCGACTTGCATTGAAATTATCATTTTGAACGATAACGGCAGGTCTTCTGCCTTGAGGCATACTTCCATAAGCAAGTCCAAAATCAACCCACCAAATTTCACCACGTGTCATTCTTTACAGACTCCCACATAGTACGCATTGAAGAATGAGCTGCAGAAAGCTGTTCTTCCTGAGGAATTTTGTCATACACTGCGTTAATTCGGTCAACTTCAGCTTGATTTATATTAGAGGCATTTTGTACGGAACGTTTTTTTGCAAGTAATAACTGAACTTTTTCGTAGATTCCCTCAAGAGAAGGAATGTCAAGTTTATCTAATTCTGAATTAAAATAAGCATACGCAAAATCACTCATGGTAATACCTCCTGACAAAAAATATAGCATATTTTATAAGAAAAATCATCCTTTTTCAGTGTTCCTCCACCTTCACTTCCACAATTTTGATTTCTTCTTCGGTCAAATTGTAGAGTTTGTAAACAAGGATGTTGATTTCCTTGTCGGTTTAAACTGTGGCAAGAATTGGAGTACCTGCCACAAGCAGTCCCGAAGCGATAGCGTAGGGATGAGGCACGGTTAGTCGCCGAAGTGCGGAAAGCCCGGCCCGAACGAATGTGAGGGACACGGCCATATAAGTAAAAAATCAGGAATTTTCTTTTTGAATGTAGTTGCCGTCGATAAAAAGTTCAACATTCTTTATTGAAGGGAAATTTTTTCTGATGTTTTTTTCAAGAAGATTTATGCGTTTTGTAAGGGATAAGGAATTTTCCAGATTAAACAATGCGTCCTGAGAAAGATTTAGATAAAGTGTATCGTTTCTCTGGAAGCAGAAAAGAGCTTTTGTTCCCAGAGGAAATATGGGAGAAGCACGCTTTACTGTTGTTCCAAGCAAAAGTTCGTCTACATAACCGTTAAGCCGATTTTTATCTTTTATGGAGTAGACACGACGATTTTCCTGTACAAGAGTATCTGTTCCCGAAATGTAAAAGCTGAAGTTATAGTATCTTCCTGACACATTCGTTATAAAAAAAACAAGGGAAACTAAAAAAACAAAAATCAGTGCTGCAAAAACACGCAGACTCTTTTTTTTGAATATATTTTTTATTGAATTCATTATTTTATTCCTGTAAATCCCCGGGAACGCTCAAAATGCGTTACAAAGGCAGCCAAACCATTATATATTCCAAGGGAAAGTTTTTGCAAGTAACTGTCCTCTGTTAAAAGTTTTGCCTCTTTTTCGTTTGAAAGGAACCCCAGCTCCACTAAAACTGCCGGCATATTTGAATTTCGTACTACAAACCACTCTTCTGCCTTTATTCCCCGGTTTACAGATAAATCTCCAATCTGTGCCTGAAGTCCATCCATTATAAATTTTGCAATTAAAATGCTTTCTGTGGTGTACTCTTCTTCCATCATGGAATTCATTACTTTGTACAGGTCTTTATCGGCCACAAGATTTTTGTCGATTACATTACGGCGGTATCCGGGAGAAAGATACCACACCTCGTAACCGTAAGAATTTTTGTTCAGGGAAGAATTTACATGTATGGAAATATAAAGAATGGCTTCGTTGGGCTGAAGTTTTATGGCGTTGGCAATGTCTGTTCTTTGAGCCAGCGAAAGGTATTCATCTTTTGAACGGGTCATTTCAATTTTTTTATCGGGATAGGCTTTTTTTAACCGGGAATATAGCATTTTTCCTACAGAAAGGTTTATGTCTTTTTCGTTTATGGTAACTTCTTTGCCTTTAACTGTAATAGTTCCCGAAGCGCCAGGATCTTTTCCGCCATGCCCTGGATCTATAAGAATGGCACCAATACTGAATCCTTTGCCGTTTTTATCGGATTGAAAAATATTTTCCGCATCATCTAGAAATTTCTGGGTAACAAGAACCTGAGTTTCTCTTACTTCCGGAGAATCTGTAATAATAAGTTCTTTAAAATCTGCAAGAATAAAATTGTCGCCGGCTTTAAATGAAATCTGATGCCCGTTTTTTTCCATTATGCCGTTTTCAGAAATAGAATCCCAGTAAACTGTTACCCCGGATGTTTTTGCATACTCCAGCAAATCTTCTGTCTGTGAGTAAAGGGGAAAAAATAAAAAAAATGACGCAAGTAAAAATAATGCTTTAATTTTCTGCTGCATATAACACTCCTTGAAGAGAGCCTTTTACAAGTGCCTGCCAGAATTTTTTTCCGTTCAGCTTTTTATGTTCAGGGCAGAATTTATCGAAATTTTGAAGGACTTTTTCCAATGAACAGGAATTCCAGTCTTTTTCGTTAAGATGATTTTTTAATGATTCCGGGAGATTTTTCATTACGCTTTCATTTTCCTGAATATCCGGAAAATTTTCGTTTTTTAGGTTTATATTGAAGGCCTGTGGAGGAAATCCGCTTTCTTCGGCTAAGCCCTGCCCCCACAGAAAATTTGAAGTTTTTTCATTGTTGCTTTCGAGGAAAACGGTGATTTGTGATAATGCTTTTTCTGCACTTTCAACTGCCTGCAAACGGGTGGGAGCCTTTGTAATTATGTTTCCGCATTTTTCCACATTATTTCTCGGAAAATCCACAGTGTCTCCTTCTTTGCAGCGGGGAATAACATTCATTACAAATTCCGACTGTTCTGCCTGTTTTAACCCCCTTATTTCCTTTATTTTTCCGGGAATTGAAATCCATGCTCTTTCTGCACTTACACAAGTTGATGGAAGTTCAAAAATTTCAAACGGCGGATTTTTATCTTTAAGGGAAGGATGACACTGCCATTTTACAGGAACACGATTTTTTACAAGATAATCCGGTTCAAGACCGAGGGAAACTTTTAATGCTTCCTGCGTAAGAAAACACCCTGATGAATATGGAAATGTCCAACCGCTCATATATCCTCCAGAAAGCCGGGCGGCAATTTCTCCAATCATAGGACCGTTTTTTGTATATTTTATGTCGGCTTTTGCAACGCCCTGAGTTAATCCCAAAGCTTTTATTCCTGCGGCAAAAGTTGCAATAAGTTCACATTTTATTTTTTCATCTTCACAGGAAGGAATGGTATGCCCCATTTCGATAAAGTAAGGAGGAAAATAAATGTGTCTGTCGGCAAAGCCTGTTATTGTTAAAGTTCCGTTATAAATTACACTGTCAATGCTGTATTCCTTTCCGTCCATGTAATCTTCAAGAACGGCTCTTTTTGTACGGCTGTTTTTTACGGCAGTTTCCAAAGCTGATTTTAATTCTTTTTCTTCCCGGACAAGACGGCAGCCTCTTCCGCCCATATTGTCCACAGGCTTAAGCACTTTTGGAAAAACGAAGGACTTTTCCCTGATTTTAGAAAAAATATCCTGAAGATCAGATGTACAAACTTCCTGGAATGAAGGGGAAGGCACGCTGGAAGACGAAAAACACTGCCTCATCCTTATTTTGTCTGATGCATTAAGAGCCGCTTCAAAACTGTGCCCCGGAAGATTCATTTTTTTTGCAACATAAGCCACGCTGGAAGAAAAGTCTGTTCCCGCAGTAAAAACCGCAGCAATTTTTTCGCCGGAATTTTCAAGTTTTTGGGCAAAACCTAAAAGAGATTCCCTGTCTTTTAGGTCAATAGGTTCAAAAATATCGGCATAAGGCACAAGAACTGCATTTGGATTTGCATCAACCACAACGGCTTTGTATCCCATTTGTTTTGCCGCATTAACGGCAGGAGTCTGCATGAATCCCGCCCCCAATATTAATATGGATTCTTTCATAAAAGTTTTCCTCTTTTGTGTTTTATTGATTTTGATTTTTCTCCAGAAATTAAATTTTTCTGCAATAAACTTCAAAAGTATCTCCCAGCTCAAAAAAATGGCTTGCGGCAGCGTGAAAGGCGAAATTTATGCTGCCAGGCTTTGATTTGTTTTTTGCAATATTAGGAAAACGCTCTGGATGATGACCAGTAGAAACAATCTTTATAACTTTAAATCCGTAGCGCTTTAATATTGAAGAGGCCTTTGCCGGCTCCCACAAAGTATAGTGATCTGACGGACTTTTTATATAAAATTCCTGTGTATTGAACCGGGCAGAAACTCCGCTGGCAGATGGCGTAGAAAAGGCAAAAACCCCGCCTGTCTTCAATAATCGGGAAACAGTTTTCAGAACGGTGTCCAAATCTTTAAAATGTTCAATTACATACCACATTGTTACGGCATCAAATTCACTTATTCCAAATTCAGACAGCGGATCAAAGGCAGGAAATTTTGCACAGCTTGCAGGATAATGAAGTTTTTCCTGCACATAATTTACGGCTTGTTTTGATATGTCTGTTCCAAAAACCTGCCATCCGGCATCATTTGCTGCATCCATAAAAGCACCAAAAGCACAGCCCACATCAAGAACAGCAGGGGTAACAAGACGGTGGGAATCACGGAAAATATAATCGATAATGGAAGTACGCCTTACACACTGACTTTTTATTGAAAGGAAATCTTCCAGATATGTTTTTCCGTACTGTTTTTTGTAGTCCTCAAAAAAATAGTCTTCGCCGTAAGTTGTTTCATTTGCCAGAGAAAATGAAATATACTGCATGCCGCAATTTCCGCACTTTCTGAAAGTCCGCTCCGGAGTGCGGCACACAACATAATCCTGAAAAGTGTCCCTGCCCTGACACAACGGACAGGAATATCTGTGTCCCTTTGCCAGTTTTTCTGCAAAAAGCCCTAAATCTTTTTTTTGAATTTCTCCATCAGAATTAAAAAATCCTTTTGGATAAAGCTCATTTATATTTTCCAGAGTATATTCAGCTCCCTGTTCGTTAATGTTTTGAATTGAAAGATATTTAAAGCCGTATTTTTGGGCAAGATTTATATGCAGCGGTGTTGTTCCCAAAAGTACAACAGGACATCCGGCGGCTACAGCTTCAAAAGCCGTAAATCCATAATGGGTAACCACTAAATCGTAGTTAAAAAGCTGTTCCCTAAGATTGTGCATAGGCTTTATAAATTCAATTTTTTCTGCCAGCGTCGTACCCACACGAATTTTTGCATCTTCTGGCGACTGAACTATTGCAGTTACACAATAGCCAAGTCCTGCATAACTTATGGCTGCAGGAACAACAAGATCTGCAGGATCTTCTCCACCAACAGTAACAAGAATCTTTTTTATTTGGGAAACAGATTCTATTTTTTTTGATTTTTTATTTTTCGGCAGAATTATATAACCTGGATCTGAAGAATTGGCCGGACGCTGCAAGCCGTAAGAAGGAATTATGTCCAGAAGGTAATCACATAAATCTGTGTTCAAAGAGCCTTCATCAATAGCGGCCAAAGGTGCAAGAGATGCAAGTTTTACGGCTGTTTCTCTTTCCATAACGAAGGCATCTGTTAAAATAAGGCTGTATTCGCCTTTTTGAGGAAGTTTTCGCACAATCTGAAATTCGTTAAGACCGTTTTGAAGGGCTTCCTGTATAAGTTCATCCTTTTCTTCCAAATCGGCATTGTCTGGAATGTATATCATGACTCCAAGGGAAATTGCAACAGAAAGGCATCTTCTTAAATGCCCCGTACCCTTTCCTTTTTTTACGCAGGGAACGCACAAAAGCGGGTAACGAACAGAATCATCACTGAAAGCCTTAAGAATCTGTTCTGCAGTATAAGGGCAATCTGAACCTGTTTTTTTTACAGCCATGCACGCTTTCCGGTAATCTTCTGCCGTATCAATTGTTGTCCTTAAATATGGAAAATTCCACTCTTTTGGTGCATTAAGGAACACGGAAGTAAAATTTTCCTGATGATTATAAAGTGCTGGACCTACATGCTCATGGTCATAAGAATCTGATGTCTGCTCTTTTGCCTTTAACAAAGATTTTGCATTGAAAATTTCAACTCCGCTTCCATGAGGCAGACCTGTATATGTAATATAATCGCATTTTCCAGTTTGAGACCGGCGTTCAAATTGTTCTAAAAGAGAAACGGCACTTTCGTAAAAAAGAAAGGGATTGTCGGCTGTTGCGCGTATAACCGTATCGGCGTCTGTTTCTTTTATTAAAAGGCAGAACCGCTCCAAAACATCTTCCAACGGGCCTGCAAATATTTCAAAACCGTTTCTTTGAGCAATGGAAGACAGTTTTTCCAGACTGTCAAAATCCGTTGCAACAAAATATCTGTCGGCCTTTACCTTTCGCATGGCCGATAAAGTCCAATCTAAAACAAGGCTGTTTCCTAAAGGCAAAAGTGCTTTGTCGGGCAAACGAGAAGAAGACAAACGGCACTGAACAATTAAAACTGTCATTATATTTTTCCCCAATTTTCCACCAGATATTTGGCATCGATTTTAAATCTGAACCTGTTTTTCTGCACCCACAAACGGGCATCGGAAAACTGATTTAAAGATTCTATAAACCCGCAGCCTGAACGAATAAGATACACCAAAAAAGAAGATTTTGGAATAACACCGTGATCTTCATCAAACCGCGGAAGAAGGTTTTTTAAATAAAACCGGCTGTACGACAAATCGTAAGTTAAGTCTTCGCAGGGAAAGGAATTTACATAGTCAAAGGAATAAACTGTGGAAAGGTTAATCTTTTCACCCCAAAGCCAGGAACGGAAACCTAAATCCACATTTTGCCAGTGTTCTGATGTAATCGTATAATCGAATCCGCCCAGCTGAATGAATTTTTTTCTGTTGTAAAAACCTATAAAATCGAAAGGATAAAGTGTGGGACTTCCATCGGTAAGAACAGAACTGGCTCTTATTGTAAAAACAGAATTTTCAACGGCCGGTGAAAAAACTATAGGAACAGACGGCATTTCTCCAGCTTTAAGTCTTGGAGTAAGGCAAAACAAATTCTGCTGCTTAACTCTTTCTACAATTCCGGGTGTTATAAACTCAATTCCGGTGCGCAAAGTATCTCTTATTACAAGAACAAAATCCGACGAAACTTCGCTCATTCCAATATTTATTAATTCACCGGTAGAAGCTTTTTCATGAGGAACAATGAATTTTATGAACGGAAAGCGGCGGGAATATTCAACAAGATTGTAACTGTCAGGATTGCTCTCGATGGAAACAATTTCTTTAAAACCGCATTTCGCTATATTTTCCAGTAAGGGAAGTCTGAATTGCGAGCAGTTTGAATTCAACAGAACAAGGGCAGCATCAAGTTTCTGGACAGCAGGTCTTTCACTTCCGCCCATAACAGTTCTGTTTATCTGCCGTTCGTTAAAAATTAAAGGTATAGTATTCATCACAATTCCTGCAGCATTCACAATAACTTTTGTTTATATGATTTTCCACCTCTTTTATGCGGGAGACCCAAATTTCTGAAAGTTCTCCGGTAATGGCATTTCCTGAAATTTCAGAAAGCCTTGCACGGCACAAAGGCACTGAACCGTCTGCAAGAATGCATAAATCCCTTCTTAAATGCCAGCAGCAGTTTCTTTCCAAAGGCGACAAATCTGCCGGTTTTTTATCTTCAAGGAAACCCGCAAAACTGTCGTATTTCATAATTACAAGTTTTCCACCGGAAGGACTGTCTTTTTTGCTCCAGAATCTGTAAAAACTTTCCAGTTCACTTTCGTTTTCTTTGATTCTTGTAAACTGCGGATAAACATGACCTGCAAATTCTTTTTGAAGAAGCTCAACGGAATTAAGGGCATAATCAAAATATTTTTTCTCAAGGCCGTTTATTTTTTCGTACATGCTGCCACTAAAAGCATCAAGGCGAACTGCAAAATCAACAGAATTTTTACGGCCGGAAGTTTTTATAATTTGTGAAAGAAGACCAATATTTTCGTTGTTTAAGGAAAGGCCGTCTGTTTCTATGAAGATTGAAATTTCTGGATAGGAAAGAATTTTTTCGATTATTGCAAAAATATCGGGATGAAGGAAAGGTTCCCCAAAAAGGCTTAATCCAACTACACACTCTTCTGAAAAACCGTGAATTTTTTCTATAAGTGTACAGAAATTTTTAAAGCTCATATTTGAATTTTGATTCTTTCCGAAGGCAGACAGAATTTTTTCTTCCGGTTTATAAATGCTTTTAAGGGTTGATGATGAAGAAAGCTGGATGTCGTAATAAAAGGGAAGAGTCATTTGAATGGAAGGAACAGATGATGCAAAGGAAGAAACTTCTTCTACATCAAAAAGAGCCGGAGCGGACAAGTTGATTTTAGTTTCGCCCGTTTTTAATGTTTCGTTGAAAAGTCTTTTACATGCTGTCAAGGATGCTTTTGATGAACATTCAAAACTGTACCGTAAAAGGCGGTAATCTTTTTTTGAAAGGCATGTTTCAATTTCGAAGGAATTTAAATCCCCTTTCATTAATTTAAAAAGTCCTTCCCGTGTAAAGGATTCTTCAGGAGAAATATTTAGGTTTCCCTCTGCAACAGCCTTTAAAATTTTTAACAGTCCTGAATCAAAAACTTCCGGAGAAAAACCATAAGGATAACCTTCTGCAAAAGTATATTCTGCACGGCTTTCAAGGTGATTTTCTAAAAGAGATTCCGTAAGATTCTGACTTAAAAAAGGACAGTCGGCAAAGGCCAGAAAAACTGTACAGGAAATGTCAGACTGAATTTCTGAACACAAACAGTCTAAAACTTTTTTGCAAGTCCAGTTATCATCACTAATAATTTTATATTTACCGCCGTTTTTTACAGGAAAATCGGGATTAGCTAAAGAAAAGTCGTTTGAAAGGATAAGTATTTCGTCTGATTTACAGGAAAGTGCCCATTGAATACTGCGATCAAATGCTGAAAAACCGTCAAATACTTTTTCAAACGGAAGTGTATTTTTAAAATCTGCAAAAAGAACCGTAAGTTTTTTCATTTTTTTATTATCTCTAACAGATTGAATTAGATAAACTGATTGTATAAAATCAATTTACATTTTGCAAAAGGAATTTTTTAATGGCACAAAACTTTTTTCCGGCAGATACAGTATTTTCTGTTACAAACCTGACTTCCCTTATAAAAGAATTACTTGAAGGTTCCTTTACATCAATAACTGTAGAAGCAGAAATTTCCGGCTATCGTCCAAATTCCAGCGGTCATCTTTATTTTACATTAAAAGACGAGAATGCTCAAATATCTGCGGTAATGTTTCGCGGAAAAGCTGCCGGTCTTTCTTTTACACCAAAAGACGGTATGAAAGTCCGCTGTACGGGAACAGTTTCTGTTTATGCCCAACGGGGAAACTATCAGCTTATTATTTCCAAAATGGAGCAGTCCGGCGAAGGGGTAATACTTCAACTTTTAGAGGAACGAAAAAGAAAACTAAGTATGGAAGGTCTTTTTGACCAGAACAGAAAAAAGAAAATTCCAGTTTTTCCAAAGACTATTGGAGTTATAACAAGTCCTACAGGAGCAGCTCTCAGGGATATTCTTCAAATAACAAGAAGACGAAATAAAACTGTAAATGTAGTAATTCTTCCGGCACAAGTTCAGGGAGAAGCTGCGGCAAAAACAATTGTAAGTCAAATTGAATATGCAAATGCCGTTTCCATTGCAGACCTTCTTATTGTAGGCCGAGGTGGAGGTTCTCTGGAAGATTTGCTTCCCTTCAGCGAAGAAATTGTTGTAAGGGCTGTTGCAGACAGTAAAATTCCTGTTATAAGTGCCGTAGGTCATGAAATAGACTGGGCTTTGTGCGACTATGCAGCAGATTTACGGGCACCCACCCCTTCTGCCGCTGCCGAAATTGCCGTTCCCCAGTTGTCCGACATAAAAAATGAACTGGCCTTTTATTCAAATGAATTATTAACGGCAATAAACAGAAAAATCGAGCGGTTCAAACTTATTTTAAAATCCTTTAATCCAGACCAGATGGAACTTCGTTTCCGCTCAATACAACAGCCGCTTCTCGGTCGTCTGGACAATGCAAAAAACGATCTTATAACTTCCATGGAAAATTTTTTAAAAGAAAAAAAACAGAAAATCCGGGAAAATGCAAATATTCTGGAAATTTCAAGTCCAAAATCAATTCTTTCAAGAGGTTACTCTATGGTAAAAAATGAATCAGGCAATATTGTAAGAAGCAAAAAAGACATTCGCTGTGGTGAAAGCCTAAAAATTTACCCTGCAGAAGGCGTTATCGAAGCAACAGCAAAATAACTAAAAAAATTGCGATACATAATATTTTTATACGGAGGTTCGTATGGCATTTGAAGATAATCTTAAAAAACTGGAAACTCTTTCTCAGGACATAAAAAGGCAGGATATTTCTCTGGAAGATGCCCTTAAAGATTTTGAAGAAGGCATAAAACTGGCAAAATCTCTGGAAAAAGAATTAGATAAAATCGAAGGGAAAATTCAAATTCTTATAAATCAGGGCGAAGTACAGGATAACATTGTACCTGCAAAAACAGAAAAAGCACCTGCACCGGAACTGGAACTGTTTTCTTTTCCAGATCCTTTAACATCTTCTTCCGTTTCCCCGGCAGAAGGTTTAAGGCAATAAAAAGTAATGCAGATTTTTTTTAAGGAGCTGTAAGCAATATGAACTTATCCCGTCCCCGCCCTGTCCGCATTCTTTCCGATGATGTGGCAAGAAAAATTGCAGCAGGAGAAGTTATAGACAGACCAAATGCCATTCTCAGGGAACTTTTGGACAATGCCGTAGATTCTGGAGCGGGGTATATTGTTGCAGAAATTGACGGTGGAGGAATCGACAGAATCCGCGTTTCCGACAATGGCTCCGGCATGACAAAAGAAGATTTATCGGTATGTGCCCGTCCCCATGCTACAAGTAAAATCATAACCGCAGAAGATTTGCTGAATCTTTCTACTTTGGGATTCCGGGGAGAAGCTTTAGCATCCATTGCAGCTGTAAGCAGACTTTCCATAGCCAGTGGAACATTCAGAATGAGAAGTTCAATTTCAGAAGACCACATAATCGAAGAAATTCCCCCTGTTCAAAATGGAAAAGGTACAATCGTTACAAGTGAAGGTCTTTTTGAAAACTACCCTGCCAGAAGGAATTTTCTTAAGCGTCCTGCAACAGAAAACCTTATGTGCCGGGAAATTTTCGTGGAAAAAGCACTTCCCCGTACAGACATTCACTTCAGGCTCATTACAGATTCAGCTTTGCGGCTGGATTTGCCGGCCAATGTTTCTTTTTGCGAACGGTTTGTAAAGGCAATGGAATTTAAAGAGCCGGCAGACCTTTTTGTTCAACTTAAAGGCGAAAGCGAAGACTGGAATTTTAACCTTATAATCGGAGAACCTTCTGTATTCAGGAATCACCGCAAGCATATTTTAATTTATGTAAACGGCAGAAAAGTAAACGAATATTCTCTTATGCAGGCTGTTGAATACGGATGTCAGGGATTTTTTCCAAACGGTTCTCACCCTGCGGCTGTTCTTTTTGCAAATGTAAATCCATCTCTCGTTGATTTTAACATTCACCCGGCAAAACGGGAGGTAAGATTTAAAGATATTTCCACTTTACATCATGGAATAAGTTCTACCGTAAAAAATTATTTCCGATCTTTAGGAATAAAATCTTTCGGCAAAGAAATAAACGAAACTTTTGAAACAGGTTCCTTTGATTTTTCAGAAAAAAAAACAGCTCAACTGCAAGAAAAAAATTCTTTTTCCAAAGAATCTGTACCTTCACTTCAAAAAACAGTTTCCTTTCAATTTAATAAAAGCAGTCCCCCTTTACCAAAAAAAGAATACAATGATTTAAGGTCAAAATTCTTTAACTACGAAAAGTCTTCTCCCTCTTCTTCCTCCAGTCCTTCTTTAAAAACTCCGGCGGCAATTTCAAGTCTTGCAAAACAGGCTTTGGAAAATGATTCGTTTATTGAAGAAAAAACAAGCATAAAAGTTGAAGAATCCGGGGAAGATTTTAATTTTATCGGAACAGTTTTAAACTGCTTTATAGTTGTAGAAAAGGAAAATACTGTTTATTTTATCGATCAGCATGCAGCCCACGAACGGATTAATTTTGACAGGCTCATTTCTTCAAAGCCACAGGTTCAGAATCTTCTTATTCCCTACGAAATTCAAACAGAAAACAGCCGGCAGGAAAAATATCTGGAAGAAAACCTGCCAATTCTTGAAAAAAGCGGATTTTACGGCAAAAAAGAAAAAAACGGTCTTTTTGTTTTTGATGCAGTTCCTTCAATATGGAATGGTACCCAGGAAGATCTTGCAGAAGCCCTTTTAAACGACTACATTTCTTCCAAAGACTTAATGTACAGACTTACGGCAACAACAGCATGCCGTTCTGCCGTAATGGATGGAGACAGTCTGGACGAAAAAACAGCAAGAGAAATAGCACAAAAAGCCCTGTCCCTTCCAGACCCCCACTGCCCCCACGGAAGGCCTGTATGGACAACAATTACGAAAGAACAGCTTTTTGCCAGAGTAAGAAGAACATAATGCAGATTTTTCATTTTTAAACCGTGGCAAGGATTGTAAGGGCTGGATAAACCAGTTCCGAAGCGCAGCGAAGGAATGGAGCGATAGCGGAACCCTGAAAAGCCTGTTTTTTGCGAAGCAAAAAGCCACCCAAAATATAAAACTGTTAATCATTTGTATCCTTTCCATATTTTTTGTGGCTTGACTTTTATTACACTAAGTCTGCGCTTTTTAAGAAATTTACTTTTTAAGGTTGAATTCCACCCGTCTGTTATACTCTTTGTTTTCCGTTTTTCCAGAACCAGCTTTGGATTCCAGTCGTTTTTTATTTACACCAAGTTCTATAAGGTATTTTTCTACAGATTTTGCCCGTTGAAGAGCCAGATTTATTTCTTCCTTAGTCCATTGCTTTCCATCTGGATTTACATATCCTGTTATAACAACTTTATACTCTTCATACTGTTCATCAATAAGAATATTGTATACCTGTTTAAGAGTATTTTCGTTTTTTTCCGTTTTGAGCAGCTCTGAACTGTTGATTTTAAATGACAGCGTTGGAATAAATATGTCAAAAGTGCCGTCTTCGTTTTCCTTAAGTTCTACAGATTTTGCAACTTCAGCTTTTTTTGTACTTTTTGCAACCTGAATATTTCCTTCATCACTACAGGCCGCCCCAAAAGAATCTGTCAGGTCAATTGAAAAAGTAAGGGAATCATCGGCCTTAAGAGATTCACCGTTTTCAGTTTTTCCATCCCATGTAATTTTTTCAGGTTTGCCTTCTCCTTTTTTTGAATAAACAGTCTTGTTTTCTTTTTTAATCTGAAAATTCCAGTCTTTTATAAGAGCCTGACTTTTTATGTCCACATCAAAATCTATTTTTTCCTCAACGCCGTCTTCATCAGGAGAAATTGATTTTTTTGAAGGAATAAGTTTTACGGCCGGTTTTTCCGTAAAACACATAAAATTTCCACTTTGACTTACAACACTTCCCTGCTTCCCGTAATTTACCGTAAGGCGGGCAGAATACTTACCTTCTGCAATATCCCCGTTTTCATCTTTTCCGTCCCAATCAAGTTTTTCAGGAAGTTTTGAACCAGAAAGAGTTTTTACAACAGAACCGTTTTCATCTACTATTTCAAAAATATAGGAAGTAACTTGCTGTGGATTTGTTGCAGCTGCAGAAAAAAACTGTTTTCTTAACTTTTTATCAGGAGAAACAAGGGAAAACCCAAAGGAATCTGTTTTTAACTGAACATTTCCTGCAGGAAGCGTTAAAAGTGCCTGTGGCAATGGCATCTGGTCGATTTCGTTTCCAATGTTTTCTGCCATCTCTGCTTCATCACTTTTTGAAATATTTTCAATAGAAGTTGAATTCATGGCAATTTCTTTATCAACAATAACTTCAGGAATAGTGTTTTCTTCTTTTTCAACGGCAAAAGTTTCCGCAATATTTTCCCGACCAACTTTTTCTTCGGCAGGAAATTCAATTTTTTCCAGCGGTTCTACAGGCAGAGACGGAGCTTGAACAATTTCAAAGGAAACAAGTTCTTCAATATTTTTTTCAATTTTTTTATTTTCATCAGGAATTTCATAGTTTACCTTTTCTTTTTCTTCTTCCACAGCCATGTCTTCATTTTTTACAGCTGAAAAATCTATATCAACAATTTCTGGAATCTGATTTTCTCTCCGCACAATTTCTTCATCTAAAAGAAGCAGGAGTTTTTCTATTTCTTCTTTTTGAGGTGAATTTTTGTCTTTGTCCAGATAAGATATATAGTCTTCCT
>CAMAFU010000004.1 GCA_945833725.1 uncultured Treponema sp. | reverse complement strand
TTTTTTGCACCAGAAAATCATGCCCAAAAGTCCGCCGACAAAGCCTCCGTGGTAGCTCATTCCTGCAAGACCTGTAAATTTTCCTGTTTCGCTAAAAGGCCAGAAAATGAGCCATGGTTTTTTCCAGTAAATTCCTGAAGTGTCGTAAATAAGGGTAGAAAAAAGCCTTGCTCCAATAAGAAGAAAAACTATTCCTGTGGCAATAAAACTGAGTATGTCGTCTTCTGTAGTTTTTACCAGTTGTCCGCGGGAATCTGTACTGTTAAGGGCGCCTTCGTTAAGGAGCTTTTTAAGAACAAAATACGCAGTGGTAAATGCAAATATGTACATAAGCCCATACCAGCGTATAAGGCTTAAAAACGGAACTCCTGGGAAAACTTCCGGGTGAATCCAGGAAGGATAATTGATGTAAAGTGGGAAAAAATTCATTATACAATCCTTTTTTAATTAGTTTTGGACATATTCATGCCGCTTTATTGTTTATTTTATATTGTAAAACCCTGCTTTGCTGCTTTTACCAGCTTTGACTTTAGGAGAAGGTTTTCGCTTTTAAGCTGATTTATTTCGTATTGCTGGGTTTTGATTGTTTCTGCCAGTTCTCCTACTGTAAAGGTGCCTGTGCCGAGAAGATCTTCTACAAAGGAAAGTTTCTGTGAATAGTCGTCGCCGGCTTCTTCGGCAGAAATTTCGTATGAAGTGTCTGTATCTTCAAAAGTTCCGTTGAATTGGAGCGTTTCGCTTTGAAGGACTTTTTCGGCTATGCGGTAAATGCCCTGACTTATTATGGAATTAGGCTTGTATACAACTACGGGAAGACGGGATGAAAGGGCTTTATCCTGAAGGGAGTCGCGGTACATAATGCCAAGGGATTCTACATCAAGACCCAAGTACTGCTGGCATGAGCGGCGGATTTTTAAGGCTTTGTCGGCGTCTTTAGGCTCGTCGATCATGTTCATTACAAGGCGGGGATGAAACTGCTTCATTTTGTTTTCAAAATTTACGGCACTTTCTTCGTCTACCTGACGGATTGTTTCTATAAGTTTTGGAATATAAAGTTTTTGCAGGGAATTTGATTCCTGACGGAGTTTTTCGATAAGCTGAGAGGCTTTGCTGTTTTTTTTGAATGATGTGGCCATAAGGCGGAACACGGCGTTTTTAAGGAAAAGATAGCCGTTAAGAATGGCTGTAACTGTAGGAGCTGTAACAACAATTCCTTGGGGAGAAAGAAGAAAAAGGTCAAGAATTGTAAGGTGGGTTCCTGCTCCCAAATCGATTATAAGATAATCGCAGTCCAGCGACTGAAACTTTTTTATAAGGGCTTTTTTCTGAGCAGTTTTTATGGAACTTAAACCGGGAATTTCTGAATCGCCGGCAATAAAGGAAACATTTTCGTAGTCGGTAGGCTTGATTATTTCTTCGAAGGAAGACTGACCTGTAAGGTAGGTTCCTATTCCGCCTTTTGGGGAACTTTGCCCTATTACAAGGTGAAGGTTTGATGCGCCTAAATCGAGGTCGGCCAGTATAACTTTTTTTCCGGCCTGTCCGAGTGTTATTGCCAGATTTGCGGAAAGAAGGCTTTTTCCGACGCCGCCTTTTCCACTGGCGATAGGAATTATCTGCATAGGTTCATTATATCATAATCTATATTGCAAAAAAAGACTTAGAAACTTAAAATATCCCCATGAAAAAAATTTCCCGCATATTTAATATAACTGTTGCACTTTTTTTTGCTGCAATAGTGTCTTCCCGGTGTTTTGCCCAATCTCCGTCTGAATCTGCTTCAAAGGCAAATAACAGCGTCAACAGGTATATGGACTTGATGACGGGGGTTTTTGATTTTGTTCAGCGTAATTATGTTGATGAAGTTGATCCTGAAATTCTATATAAAGGTGCCTTAAAGGGAATGCTAGAGTCTTTGAACGATCCTTATTCACTTTATCTTGATACTTCAACTTTTCGAAGTTTAAGCGACACTACAAAAGGGGAGTTTGGCGGTGTAGGACTTTCTATTTCTAAGCCCTTTGAGTCTACTCCGGAAAAACCTGCCTATGTGGAAGTTGCTTCTCCTGTAGAAGATACTCCGGGGTTCAGGGCTGGAATACAAGCTGGAGACCTTATAATTTCTGCCAATGGTACAGATACTTCAACAATTACTATGGACGAGGTGCTGGATATTCTTCGCGGTCCTGTGGGAGAAACTGTAGATTTAGTTATACGGCGGGGGAAAAATCTGGAATTTCCTGTAACTTTAACAAGGGCAATTATTGAAGTTCCGACTGTAAAATACGATACCATTATTTCCGGTTCGCAAAAAACCGGCTTTTTAAGAATAATAGAATTTACGCCGCAAACTGGAGAAAGGGTTCAGCAGGCTTTGGATTTCTTTCAAAAAGAAAAAATTTCTTCCCTTATAATTGATTTAAGAAATAATCCCGGCGGACTTATTACTTCTGTTGTTGAGGTTGCAGATAAATTTATAGACAAAGGACCGATTGTTTCAACAAAAAGCCGTCTTGCCTTTGAAAATTCCGTTTATTCAGCTCATCCTCAAAAAACAACTTTTAAAGGTAAAATGCCTGTTATTGTTCTTATAAACAAAGGTTCTGCTTCGGCGTCAGAAATTCTTGCCGGGGCTCTTAAAGACAATCATCTTGCTTATCTTGTAGGTCAGCGGACATACGGAAAAGGTTCTGTTCAGCAGGTTATTCCTCTTTCTGGTACAGAGGGAATAAAACTTACTATGGCCCGTTATTACACACCCAGCGATACAAATATCGATAAAATAGGCATTCCTCCAGACAGGGAAATTCTTTTTCCGTCTTTAAGTGAAGAAGGTGAAAAGCAGTACGCAAATTTAATTAAAGAAGACGAAATTGAAAAATATGTAGAAGCCCACGGAGAAATGCAGGAAACACAAATTGCAGAATATGCTGAAACCTTAAAGCAAAAGTACCCGGAAATTGATGAAAAACTTCTGCGTAAACTTGTAAGGAACGAAGCAAACAGAAAAAAAACTTCTCCTATTTATGACCTTGATTACGATATTCAGCTGGCAGAGGCACTTAACATTATTAAAAACGAAAATTTTAATGAACTTGTAAAAAATACCAGGACATTAAAGGAACTGCAGGAAGATTCCATGCAGGAAAAAGTTGCCTTAAAAGGTGAGTAAATGCGGCAGTTTGTTTCGGCAGAATTTCCAGATAAAGACGGTATTTTAAAAGTTTCTGGAAAAGATTTTCGCTACCTTTGTCAGGTTTTAAGGCTGAGAACAGGTGATATGACTGCCCTCCGGCTGCCAGATGGAAGTCTGGTAAATTCAACTGTGGCAAAAATTGATGAAGGAAGCCGTATTGTTTGTTTTCAGGTTTGCGGAGGAAACGGGAATTTTTCTGAAAATCAGAGTGAATACAGCGGGCAGACAGAGTTTTATCTTTTTCAGTTTGTGGCAAAAAGTGCAAAAATGGAACTTATTGTCCGGCAGGCAACGGAATGTGGTGTTGCAAAAATTATTCCTGTGGAGGGTGAATTTTCTGAAAAAGGCTGCGCAAAAAAGAATTTTAAAAACGACAGGACTTTAAGGATTATAAAAGAAGCCAGACAGCAAAGCGGAAGTCCTGTTCAAACAGAAATTTGCGAAACTGTTTCTTTTAAACAGGCTCTGAACTTATGGAAGGAAATTTCCTCAGGCAGAAATGATGTTTTTGGCTGTGTTTTTTATGAAAGAAGCTGCATGACAGAATCCCTGCATAAATCTGTGGGTGAATTTAAAGAAATAAACAAATGTGTTATATTTTGTGGCGGTGAAGGTGGAATAAGTCCTGCGGAAATTCAGGAATTTGCTGCTGAAAAAATTGTACCCGTTCACTTTGATACAAATATTTTGCGGTGCGAAACTGCGGCACTTTACGGAATTGCTGCGTTACAATCATCTATTGCGGAGAAAAATTTATGGACACTCAAGGAATAAACAGTATTGAACGAATTCAAATTCTTGGCGTAAATGTTGATGTATGCAAACCGGAAGAACTGGAAAATGCCGTTCTGGAAATTCTTGCTAGCCCTGGAACAAAACAAATTGTTTTCCTTTCTATATGGGATCTTCTTAAAGCTAGAAAAAAGAAAACTGATTTTGCCCAATGTATAAATTCAGCTGATTTAATTCTGCCTGTTTCAAAAAGCATTATTTCCGGGGCAAAGTTTTTAAAAAAGAATATTCCTGTGCGGTATAATCCTTTCGACATTGTAATAAACATTCTTTCCATTATGGAAAATCACGGAAAATCCCTTTATCTGCTTGGGGGCATGAAAAAATCCCTTATGAAAGCCGAAAGCAATATCCGCGAAACTTATCCTGAACTTCAGATTGTAGGTCGGTATGTGGGATATTATCCTAAACAGAAAGAAAACGACATTGTGCAAGGAATGTTTAAGGCATCTCCGTCTTTAGTTATTCTTGGCGACGGCATAAAAGAAAAAAATCTCTGGCCATATAATCGCCGTAACAGTTTTTCTTCCAGTATTTTTCTGTACTACAAAGAATCTATAGGAATTTTTTCTGAAAGAATAAGAAGGGTGGGGGAAAAAACTTTTGAAAAAGGTCATGAAATTTTTTGGGAAATTGCCCACAATCCGCTGAAAATTTTTCTTGTTTTTCCGTATATCCGCTATATAATCTTATTGGTTTGGTACAGGCTTTTTAAGAAAAAATCCTAGAGAGTTCTTTTGTACAAAAAAGTTATTGTTTTCTATTCCTCTGTTGAATTTGCCCGTCTTTGTTTGGAATCGTTCCCTCAGGGGCTTGATGTTTTGTTTTTTAAAGACAGAAAGTTATTTTTGCACCATCTGTCAAAAGAAAATTTCTGCACGGCTTTTGTAGAAATTTCTGGTGAAAGCGGCGGGGATGGCGACGGTTTTCTTGAAGAAAAATTCTCGGAAAAAAATCATTCTTTTTTTTATTGCGTTCATCAGATGAATCATTATGTAAAAAGAAAATACAAAGGAAAAAATCTTATTGCCTTTCCACTGGGACTTTTTCATTTTACAAAAGAAAATCCTCATTTTTTTAATTTTTTTTCTGAACAGGAAGAAGAAGTTTTAAAATCAAATTCTTTTTTTAATTCTCAAAGTTCATCCAGACATGTTTCTCTGTTAAGAAAGCAGATTCTTACGGCAGCGTTCTGCGATTTTCCTGTTTTAATTGAAGGAGAAAATGGAACTGGAAAAACCCTTGCCGCCGGTTTGATTCACAAACTGAGCAAAAGGAAAGATTATCCTTTTCAAAAAGAAAATATTGCATCGATTGCCAGAGGTTTGATTGAAAGTGAACTGTTTGGTCATGCAAAAGGTGCTTTTACAGGGGCGGAGTACAGGAGAAAAGGTCTTTTTGAAGCTGCCGACAAGGGAACTCTTTTTCTTGATGAAATAGGTGAACTGGATATTGAACTTCAGCCTAAACTTCTGCAGGTTTTACAGGAAAAAACCATACGAAAAGTGGGAGAAGAAAAAAGCGTAAAAGTTGATGTAAGAATGATTTATGCAACAAACCAGAATTTAAAGAAAAAAATTCAGGAAGGAAAATTCCGGGAAGACCTTTATTACAGAATTAATGTATGTAAAATTTATATGCCTTCGCTGCGGGACAGAATTGAAGATTTGGAAGGATTGTGCAATCAGATTCTTGAAAAAAATTCAGGCCACCGTAAAATTGCCCTTTCGTCTGGAGCATTAAAAAAACTTATGACACACAACTGGCCTGGAAATATAAGGGAACTGGAAAATGTATTGAACAGGGCAACAATAGGCAATCATTCTGGAATAATTACCCCTTCCATGATTAATTTTTCATGAGGCGGGCATAAATTAAATGGGGTTGGTGTGCTTTTCAAAAAGACCTGCAATTTTTGAAAATATTTTTTCGATTCGGGTGGCTTCTCCTTCGCTTAGGGCACTTCTTGAAAGAATACTCCTCCAGAAAATTTCCATGTCATTTTTTCCGGCAATTTTGAAAAATCCTGTTTTTTGCAGGCTTGAAGAAATTGTTTTTATGGTTGTTTCCAATCGTTCCAGGTTTACAGGAGAATATCCCGGAGAAACGGTCTGCTGCTGGCGGAAAAGGTGATAGGAGATTATCTGAACTGCATGGGAAAGATTTAGGGAAGGAAACCCGTCGGAAGAAGGAATTGTAACGCCCATGGTACATTCCTGAAGTTCTTCGTCTAAAAGACCTGTTCTTTCGTTGCCGAATACGGCTGCAACTTTTGCTCCGGGAGAACCGGCTGTTCCTGTTATTTTTCCTGCAAGGTCAGAAAATTCTTCTGGCAAAAGAAGCTTACCCTTGCGCTTTTTTCCCCTCCGTCTTGTAGTTCCTGCCGACAGGGCACAGTCTGATGAAGCGGATGTTATGGAATCGTAAAAAACGGCATTTTCCCAGATGCTACAGGCATGAATGGCAAGGCGTCTTACATGTTCATCATCGAAGGATTCTTTTTTTCCTACAATCCGCAAGTCGGAAAGTCCGCAGTTTGCCATGGCCCGGCATACGGCTCCTACATTACGGCTTTCCTCCGGGTTTACAAGAATAACGGCAATATTTTCAAGGTTCATGGTTACAGTCTACTTCTTTTTGACTGTTTACGCTATAATCGCCTTATGAAAATTTTTTCTGGAAAAAAAGCCCTTGTAATTGGGGGAAGCGGCGGAATAGGTTTTGCTCTGGCTCATAGTCTTGCGGAGCAGGGGGCTTTTGTTACTGTTCACGGAAAATCGTTAAAAAAACTGAATCAGGCAGAAGAAATTATAAAAAAAGAAACTGATGCTACTGTAAAAAAATTGTGTTTTGATTTTTCTGAAGAAAACTTAACGGAAGAAAAAATGGCGGAACTTGTTGAGGAAGTTAAAAAAACAGACATTCTTTGTTTTTGCTTCGGGCCTTTTCTTCAAAAACCGCTGGAAGAAACTGATTTATCTGAATGGAAATCTATGGCAGTTATGAATTATGCTCTGCCTGGTTTTTTTATTTCTCTGGCATTAAAGAATATGGAAAGCCGTAATTGGGGCAGAATTCTTGTTTTTGGGGGAACAGGAACTTCTTTTAGAAGTGAGTTTAAAACAAATGCAGCATACAGCGGTGCAAAAACTGCCCTTGGAGTTATTGTTCAGTCGGGGGCAGCAAAGTGCGCCTGTAATGGAGTTACATTAAATGCAATTTTGCCGGGGTTTGTTGATACGGAATATATTGGCGAAAACGAAAAAAACATTCTGAAGGAAAAATCTCCGCAAAAAAAACTTATATTGCCGGAAGAAATTGCCCGAGCCGGAATTTTTTTGCTTTCCAATGAAAATTTAAATGGCGTGCTGCTTAAAATGGATGGAGGATGGTCGCCGCTTTTCCGTTAGTGGGTGGAGGGCCGCGAAGCGTCCGGCCTGCCGGATGAAGCGGTAGCGGAAGGCCTGGGGATTGTCTCGGTTTTTGTTGATTTTTGATTGATTATGGAATATAATTTTTATAAATCTCTAATATCTCTATTTTGTAATAGGTATTTTTAATTTGGATGGGGTAACATGAGCAACAATGACAATCTTGTACCGGGCTTTAACGAAGAAAAAGATGAAAGCCTGAAAATTAATCTCGAAAGGATAACCGACATTTCCGAAGGTCTTGTTCTCTACTTAAACGGTTATATCGACACTTACAATTCTAGTTTTTTTCAGAAAAAAGTTTCAAAGGTTGTTGAAGCCGGTTATACAAAACTTATTTTTAACTGCTCTGCCTTGAATTATGTTTCTTCTACTGGAATCGGTTCTTTTACAGCCTTTTTAAAAATGGTAAAGCCTAAAGGCGGCGATGTTGTACTTCTGGATATTCAGCCTAAAGTTTACGAAGTTTTCCAGCTTTTGGGGTTCAGCCAGTTTTTTAATATTAAGGACAATATTACAGAGGCAATAAGGTTTTTTAAGCAGGGTGCTCCTGTGGAAGAAAGTGTTTTCCCTAAAGTGTTCAGCTGTCCTGTTTGTTCAAAACGCCTTAAAGCTACAAGAAGCGGAAGATTTCGCTGCTCTGAGTGTAAGTCCATTTTGGCCATTGACGCTCAGGCAAATGTTTTCCTTGGTTAAAACTGCCGGGAGGAGTGAAGGCAAAATTGTTTTGGTTTGCCGCAAATTGTTGTACCCCGGAAATATTTGTTGATTTATGTTTATTTGCCTGAAATGCTGATGTTTTTCAGGCAATTTTTTTTGTAAAAAGGCTGTTTATCTGCTGGAAATGTTTATGTGAACATCTTGTGGATAACTTGTTGAATAATTGGTGTATAGTTATTATGAGTATTATTTGAGTTAATTCTTTTTAATGCAAGAAAATATTGGGTTTTGTACTAATATATAAGTTAATTCTTTGTAATATAATGAATTAACCAATCTAGTTTTTGTGCAGGAAGAATAATTTATTTTAATATTTAAAATTGAAACTGCCGAAAATTTAAAAACTAACGAAAGTTTGTGTTGAAATTCTGTTAATACCCTGTGGATAACTTGTGGTTAGGGGAGTTGTGGATGTTTAAGTCTTCTTTGTGGATGCTGTTGTACTGGTTTTTATTTTCTGCTGCAGGAACTGCCGCTGCCGGATTTATATTTATGATTGCAATGGACTTGACTGTTATGGTCGCAGGTCAATCATTGGAGTTTTTCTGTTCCGATTTTTTTGTACGGGGAATTTTTGCATCGTTTCCTCTTGTCCAGATACTTGTTTTTTGTGCCATGATTGTTTATTTAATCCGCCACAAAAAATTTCCTGTAGCGAGAACTTTTACATATTTTTTTCTTGGAATTTGTGTCTGGCTGTTTCTTGTTCCCTTTTCCTTTAAAATTGAAAAGAAACTGGGGCTGGACAGTCCGGCTTTAAAAAATGACAAAGGACTTTCGTCGGGATTTTTTAGAAAAGAAGGCGATGGAATATTTTATTTTTCGGATATTCATTCTGATAATACGGTGGACGGACTTTTTATTGATGTTTCCGGCAGTTCTGGTGAAGCAGGCCGAGTTTTTACTTTTTCCAATGCCATTATTGATGAGGAGTTTTCTGGAAATTTTGCAGACAGCCTTGTTAAAGAGGCAGCAAAACTGCCGGAAGTTATAGAATTCCCTTTAAAAGTTTATTCATTTTTTTTGGAAAAAGGCCGTATATGCCTTGAAAAAGGATTCGGTTCCTGGGTGATGTTCTGTTCCCTGCCGCTTCTTATTCTTGCCTGTATATTTTTTAAAGGTATAAGCGTGTGGCCTCTTGTAAATGCACTGACTGTTTTTTTTGTGCAGATTGTAATTTCCGTTTTTAATTTTGCCGTTGCCAAAGGAATTGTTTTTTCGGCAGTTTCTTTTTCATGGCGGGAAAAATGTATTGAAATTGCAGGAGAAAAATCAACTTTTTTTGCCGATATGCTTCTTTGTGAAGAACCTTTTCTCTTTTTCCTTAATTTTGCCTTTATGCTGATTCTTATTGCTGTAGGAATTATTCTGGCGGCAGTTTGCTCAAAAAAAGCAGAAAATCTTTAGGAAGAGGGAGGATATTTTATTATGAAAAAAACTTTTGCCATTATTTTTTCCTATGGAATTTTTGTTTTTGCCTTATGTTTAGGGTTTTCTGCTTTAAGGGGAAATCTGCCTGTTTTGCTTTCCAGACACGAGGGAATCTATATTTTTAACAGGGGACTTATATATTTTTTTAATATCCTGCCAGCGGTTTTTGCTTCTGGATTTCTTGTTGCCTTTTCCATTGTTTTTGGTGAAGATGCACAAAAAGCCCAGATGCGTTTTAGCCCTGTAATAATGAAAAATTTCCGGTCTGTAATGGTTGTTTCAATTATTCTTATTGCAATTCTTTCCTTTGTTCAGGAAGCTGGCATTCCTTTTGCCCGGAAAAAAAAGATTCAGGAAGAAAGAACACCGCATCTTCTGGAAGAATATATACGCCTTGGAAACGACTGTCTTAAAACCGGAAATTATACTCTAGCCCACCGGTACGGAAGCCACATATTGAAAATTATGCCCGACAGCAAAGAAGGAAGAAATTTAATTGATAAGTCTGAAGCTGTGCTGAAAGCAATAAAAAAAGTAGACGGCTCTTTCGGGAAGAAAACTGTTAGTGAAAAGTATCTTGAAACAGAAATGAATAATATGACTTTGTCCCGGTTAATTCAAATGTCAAAGCAGGCGGCTGAAGAAAAAAAATGGTTTGAAGCTCACTATTACGCGGAACTTGCGTCTTTTTCGGGAAGTGAACTTGATATAAATCTTAAGGAAGCAAAAATGCTTGCTGCCGAGGCCTGGAACAATCTGCAAAAAAATTCTGTAAGGGAAAAAAACGAAGACCAGATTCTTTTTGAAAAAAAGCGTGAAGCGTACGGTGCCCTGTCCAGAGGAGATAATATAGAAGCATACTACAGGTTTAAAGACATTACCCGGAAAGATAAAACATGGGCTTCTGATCCTGATGTAAGCCGTTTTTTGGAAATTGCAGAAAACCGCGTTGAAAATCAGTGTTTTTTTATTGATGAAACGGAAAAACTTAAGGCATTTGAATATTACAATGATGTGCATTTTACAGTAAGCCGGGATTCCGGGGCAAAAGATGTAGTTTACATAAGGGGAATAACTCCTGTGCAGGACGGAGGCAGAATGGTTCAGTATTTAAGGGAACTGTCTGTAATGACTTACGGTAAAAACGGCGTTCTTTTAAGGTCTGTTTATGTTCCTTATGCAAAAATGCTTTCTGTTGATGTAAATATTTTTGATGAAGACACAAAAGAAAATCTGGAATTAAAGGATGAAATGAAAAGAGTTCCATACATTCTTCTGGAAAGCATAGGAAGGAACTCAAAGGACGAAAAAAATTCTCCTGTTTACATGTATCCTGATTATGTAAAAAAAGAGCGGCGGGTTGAGCCTAATTTTATTGTGTTAAGCCTGTCTATGAAAGATTTTAATTTGGCCTGCGACATGAGCGGCGGTTTTGAAAAAATGAGTCTGCCTTCTCTTTTTGAAACTTCGGGAAAAGCTGAATCGTTGGGATATTCTTCTGAAATTTCACAGGCACTTCTTTTGGAGAGAATTTCCTATCCGCTGCTTTTGCTGGTGATTTTTATTTCCCTTTCAATTCTTGCATGGAATCTTCGTCTTGAAGAGGGGAAAATTTTTAAATTTATATGGGTTTTTGCCGTTCCAGTGTGTACTGTTGTAATGGACATTTACATCAAGATGATAAAAGTTGTTTTTTCGTTTGTGGAACACCTTTTAACCGGGGTTTTAGGCGCTGCATCTCTGACTGTTCTTGTTTTAATTTTAACCGGACTTTTTGTTTTGCTGTCGCTGATTTTTGCCTGCAAAAAATACGAGTCTTAAACCGGGCAAGTGATTGGAGGCCCACCGAAGGTGTTCAAACAAAACAACGGGCTTTGCCTGTTATTTTGTTTGAATGGAGCGGTAAGCGGAAGGCCGGAATGAACGGTGGGGCTTTCTAAGCCCCATGCCCCTGTATAAAAATAAAAATCAAAAATGTGAATTTGAAACAGGGTTTGTTTATCAATATAATGTAAGATATTTTTTTTGCTTTGGAGTGTTTTATGGGCGGAATTTTTGGTGTCGTTTCAAAAGGCGACTGTTCTTTGGATTTATTTTTCGGTACTGACTATCATTCTCATTTAGGAACAAGGAGAGGCGGTCTTGCGGTTTTTAGGAATGAAGGTCATTTTCAGAGGGCAATTCATAACATTCAAAATTCTCCCTTCCGCACGAAATTTGAAAAAGATATTGAAGAAATGAAAGGTGCCGTGGGAATTGGCTGTATTTCTGATTATGAGCCTCAGCCTCTTTTGGCCTGTTCGCATCTGGGAAAATTTGCCCTTACTACTGTAGGTGTTGTTACAAACAAAGAGGAACTTATAAACGAACTTATGGAAAAGGGCAGTGCATTTTTGGAAATGACCGGGGGAGAAATAAATCAGACGGAACTGGTGCTTTCCCTTCTTAACACTCAGAAAAGCATTGTTGAAGGAATCCGCTATGTTCAGGAAAAAGTAAAGGGTTCTATTTCCATGCTTGTTGCAACTCCTGAAGGAATTTACGGAGCAAGGGATAAAATGGGGCGCACTCCTTTGCAGATTGGAATTAAAAAAGATCATAAAGGCTCTATTCTTGCTCACTGTATTTCCTTTGAAAACTTTGCTTATCATAATCTGGGTTATAAAGATGAACATGAACTGGGACCTGGAGAAATTGTATTTTTTACGGCAGACAGATACGAAATTTTGCAGGAACCTGGCAAAGAAATGAAAATCTGTACATTCCTGTGGATTTATTACGGCTATCCTACTGCATGTTACGAAGGCGTTAATGTAGAAGCTATGCGCTACAACTGCGGTAAATTCCTTGCTAAACGGGACAAAGACGATAACATTCATCCGGATTGTGCTGCCGGTGTCCCAGATTCTGGTACGGCTCATGCGGTTGGTTATGCCAATGAGGCTGGTATTCCTTTTACCCGTCCGTTTATAAAATATACGCCTACATGGCCTCGTTCTTTTATGCCTGTTAATCAGGAGCAGCGGAATCTTATTGCCCACATGAAACTTATTCCTGTTCCTCAGCTTATAAAAGACAAAAGCATTCTTTTAATTGATGATTCTATTGTTCGGGGTACTCAGCTTAGGGAAACAACGGATTTTCTGTATCAGTCGGGGGCAAAAGAAGTTCATGTGCGTCCTGCCTGTCCGCCGATTATGTTCGGCTGCAAATATCTTAATTTTTCCCGGTCAAAAAGCGAAATGGATCTTATTGCCCGCCGGGTTGTAAAGCAGTTTGAAGGAGAAAATGTTTCAAAAGAAACTTTGGAAAAATACTGCGATCCTGACACTCCTGAATACGCTGCCATGCAGGAAGAAATACGAAAGCAGCTTCATTTTACAACTCTCAGGTTTCATCGCCTTGACGATATGCTGGATTCTACAGGTCTTGATCACTGTAAACTTTGTACTTACTGCTGGAACGGTAAGGAATAATTTTTAGCGGAAGGGGAAACTTCGGGCAAAATGAAGTTTATAAAACAGTTTACAATTTTGGTTTCGGTTTGCTTTATAGGGGAAATTCTGCACCGCATACTGCCGCTGCCTGTTCCTGCAGGAATTTACGGTCTTGTGCTTATGTTCTGTGCCCTTCATTTTAAGTGGATGCCTCTTTCTGCCGTGGAAGAAACTTCTGACTATTTTCTTGGAATAATGCCGCTTCTTTTTGTTCCTTCTACGGTGGGGCTTATTGTTGCCTGGCCTGTTATAAAAAAATACGCACTGCCTTTTATTTTGGCCGGGGTTTTTGGCACAATTGCTGTTTTTTTTGTTTCGGGGCATATTACCCAGCTTGTTATAAGAATAAGCAGATCCTGCAAAAAAAAGCATGAAGACAAAAACGGCGGATTGATGCCGAAAGAAAAACAGGAGTCCTTTTATGAATGAAATTGCTGCTTTTCTTTCTGAATCTCAGTCTTTCGGGCTGTTTATTACCCTTGTTTCTTTTTGGATTTCGTCCTGGATTTATAAAAAAACAAAATTTGTACTTTTTGCGCCTCTTTTAGTTTCCTGTGTGTTCGTTATAATCACCCTGCTTGTTTTTAAAGTTCCTTACGAAAAATATCTTAAGCAGGCGGAGTTTCTTTACTACCTTATGACTCCCGTTACTGTGGCTCTGGCTATTCCTCTTTACAGGCAGTTTCAGAAACTTAAAGACAATGCACTGGCAATTTTTCTTGGAATTCTTGGCGGCGTTTTTGCCAATGGAATTTTTATTTTTCTTGTGTGCTATTTTTTTAAAATCGGGCATACGGAATATGTTTCAATTCTTCCCAAATCAATTACAACGGCTATAGGACTTGCCTTAACGGATCAGTACGGGGGAATTCAGTCTGTTACTGTTCTTTTAATTTCCATTGCGGGAAATTTATGCAATATTTTTGCAGTTCTTTTCTGTAAAATTTTCAGGATAAGGGAACCTGTGGCAAAGGGTGTTGCCTGCGGAACAAGCGGACACGCCATGGGAACTTCAAAAGCTCTTGAAATGGGCGAAATTGAAGGTGCCATGAGCGGACTTAGCATTGCCGTAACAGGAGTTTTAACTGTAATAATAATGCCGTTTTTTGTAAATTTAATTTAAGTTTTCTTCGGTGTTGAAAATAACCGTAAAGCAGCTGCCTTTTCCTTCTTCCGATTGAACCATAACGGAGGCGTTGTGATATTTTGCACCGTGCTTTACAATGCTCAGCCCCAGTCCCGTTCCGCCAGATTCTTTTGAGCGGCTTTTATCGACCCGGTAAAATCTTTCAAAAATCCGTTCCTTTTCGTTTTCAGGAATGCCGATTCCCGTATCGCGAACATAAAGAAAAACTCTTTTCGATTCCAGATTGCTTTTTATGTCTACATTAACGCTGCCTTTCTCTCTGTTGTATTTTATTCCGTTGTCAATAAGGTTATATATCATTTCGTAAATTACAGGACGCACGCCTTTTATGCATCCTTTGTCGCCGGTAATGGAAAGAGAAATGTTTTTTTGTTCGGCCTGAATTTTAAGGACATTAACAGCATCTCTGGCAATTTCCCGCAAACTTAAATCTTCTTTTTCCAAAGAAATTGATTTTTCATCCAGCTTGCTCAGTTTAATTATGTCGTTTACAAGGGAAATCATTCTCTGGGATTCGTTGTAAATTGTTTTTGAAAAATCTTTCGTTGTTTTTTCGTCTGTTCCGCCGTGCATAAGGATTTCTGCAAAACCGGAAATGCTTGTAAGGGGAGTTTTTAATTCGTGGCTTACATTTGCACTGAACTGCTGCCTTAATTCTTCCCGCTGGGCTTTTTCAAAATTTTCTTCGGCAATTCTCTTTGTAAAAGGTTTAAGTTCTTCGTAAACGCAGGATTTTTCCGGGTTTTCCAAATCAATTTTATTCAACGGATTTACAATTTTTTTTGAAAGGAAACCGGCTGTAATTCCAGAAGTAATTATGGCAAGAATAAGCATTACAAGAAGAAACTGGCTCATTCCAAAAACAAGCGTTGCCACAGAATGCTGGTTGCACGAAATTCTTAAAACATCGCCACTGGAAAGAAGCCTTGCGTAATAAAGGGTTTTTTCTGTCATTGTGGAAGAATACCGGGAAATTGTAACAGAACCTTTTTCAACGGCTTCAATAAATTCCTGTCTTTTAGAGTGATTTTCCAGAGAAGACGGAGAAACTGTGTTGTCAAAAAGAACCTGACCGTCGCCAGCAATAACGGTAATTCTGTTGGAAGTTTTTAACCCCGAAAGAAGGGAAAACTGTCTGGAGGAGGCAAAATTGTCAATAAGGAAACTTTCGTTTTCCAGCTCCCGAAAAATCTGTTTTTCAAAATAACCGTAAATGCTTGCCAGAAAAAGAAATGCACAGGCAAAATATACAAGGGCTCCGGCAAGAAAAGTACTGGAAAAAATCTTAAAAGTTAAGGATTCAGTTTTTTGAGCCATAACAACCTCCGTAAAATATTTTTAAGGCTGTGCCCCGGAAATCCGGGGTCGCTATGTCCACCCTTCGCTATTCGCTCATCTGCCAGAGGCAGACTTCGGGGTTCCCAGCGCTCACAGAAAAAATTCCCTGCAAAAACTAATTTATTTTGTAGCCTACACCGCGGACAGTTTCAATTAAATTTTCATCGTTTAATTTTTGCCGTAAAGTCCTTATGTGCACATCAACAGTGCGGCTTTCTATGTCGGCATCAATTTTCCAGATGGAATCCAAAAGCTGTTCCCTTGTAAGTACATTCCCCCTGTTTTCCAAAAGAAGAACAAGAAGGTCAAATTCCTTGACTGTTAAAAAAATCTGCCTTTCACCGTAAAAAACAGTGTGTCTGTTTATGTCTACACAAAGGCTGCCTAAAGAAAGAACTTTGCTTTCTTTTGAAGAAATTTTTTCGTACCGCCGTAAGACAGCTTTTATTCTTGAAAGAAGCGCCATCATTCCGAAAGGTTTTGTAACATAGTCATCAGCCCCGGAATCAAGTCCCGTTACAATGTCAAATTCGCTGTCTTTTGCAGTAAGCATAATTACAGGAATTCCAGAAGTTTTTCTGTCGCTGCGGAGTTTTTTAAGGATGGAAATGCCGTCTTCTTCAGGAAGCATAATGTCAAGAAGAATAAGGTCCGGTAAATCTTGGGAAAGAGCCTTAAAAAATTGGGAAGGAAGCATAAAATCCTTGCAGGGAAGATTTTGAGACGACAGTGTGTAACTTATAAGTTTGCGGATTGAATCATCATCCTCAAGAACATAAATCATAAAAAAAATTTATATTCGGTAAGGGCAAAAAATCAATAAAATAAATGTAAAATTTGTGTAAAAGGTAATTTTTAAGATTTTCCGGCCAAAGGTTTATTTCTGGCAGTCAGAGTTTGTGCATTTTTCACAGAACAGTCGCGACTGGAAGCCCTGATATGTATCGGTAGTGCATTTGAAATTTATCGCATAATTTTGTATCATTCAAAAATGGACTTATTAAGAAAAATAGATGAATTGGAACAGCGGTTTCTGGAAGTAAATCAAATGGTTCAGGATCCGGATCTGGTAAAAGATCAGAAAAAATTTAAAGATGTAATGCGGGAACACGGTCATCTTTCTTCTGTTCTTGAAGTTGGAAGAGAATATAAAAAATGCCTTCAGGGAATTGAAGATGCAAAAGTAATGATTACATCAGAAGACGATGCCGACATGAAAGAAATGGCCCGGGAAGAGTTAAAGGAATTAGAATCAAAAGTTCCTGTTCTTGAAGAAGACATAAAATTAAAACTTATTCCCCCGGATCCTCTGGACGAAAAAAATATTATTCTCGAAATCCGTTCTGCAGCCGGCGGCGACGAAGCATCCCTTTTTGTTCGCGACATGTGGGAAATGTACTGCCATCTTTGCGACAGAAAAGGCTGGAAATACGAAAATGTAGAAGCGCAGGAAACAGAAGTAGGCGGCTTTAATAAAATAGTTACGCAGATTACAGGTAAATTTGTTTACGGAACATTAAGGTGGGAGTCGGGAGTTCACCGTGTACAGCGCGTTCCCCAGACAGAATCTCAGGGCAGGCTCCAGACTTCTACAGTAACAGTTGCAGTTTTGCCGGAAGCAGAAGAAGCTGATGTTAAAATAAATCCCGGCGATGTTCGCGTAGATGTTATGAGGGCCGGAGGACCTGGCGGTCAGTGTGTAAATACTACAGACTCAGCTGTTCGCCTTACTCACATACCAACAGGAATAGTTGTAATTCAGCAGGATCAGAAATCTCAGATTAAAAATAAAGAAAAAGCTTGGGAAGTTTTAAGAACCCGTCTTTTTGACCTTGAACAAAGCAAACTTGATGCAGAGCGTTCCAGTGCCAGAAAAAGCATGGTTGGCAACGGCGACAGGTCAGAAAAAATACGGACATACAACTATCCTCAAGACAGAGTTACAGACCACAGAATCAATTTAAGCGTTCATAATCTGCCCGGCTTTATGATGGGCAATATGGACGAAATGCTGGATGCCTTGAATGTTTACGCAAAAGAAGAAGAATTCAAGGCTTTGGACAGCTAGTTATGACTGTACGGGAGGCAAAGCTTTTCGGTTGCAGGGAACTTTGCCTTTCTCCAACGCCTGCTCTTGATGTTGACTGCCTTTTGCAGAACATAATGAATATGGATAGAACCCGGCTTCTTCTTGCATGGGATTCCATACTTTCGCCTGTTCAGGAAAAGAAGTTTCTGGAAAATGTAGCTCAAAGAAAAACTGGTTTTCCTGTTGCCTACATTACAGAAAAAAAAGAGTTTTACGGGCTGGAATTTTATGTAAATCCCTCTGTACTTATTCCCAAACCCGACACAGAAATTTTAATCGAAAAAGCACTTAATCTTTTTGACGAAAAATATTTTTTAAAACAAAGCCTTTTTTCTGCGGAAAATTTTTCTGTGTGCGACATGTGTTCTGGAAGCGGCTGTGTAGGCATAAGTTTTGTTCATTCGCTGGCAAAAAAATACAAAGTTTTTGCGGAAAATTTGCCCCGGACTGTTTTTGCAGACATTTCGGAATCTGCCCTTAAAGTTTCAGAAAAAAATGTACGGAAAATTTTTGGAAATGCCGGCAGTTTTTCTTTCGTAAACACAAATCTTTTTGAAAAAATCAGCAGCAAATTTTCTGTTATCCTTACAAATCCGCCTTATGTGCCCCACAGTCAGTCTGTTGAACTTTTACAGGACGGCCGGAGCGAACCTCTTTCTGCACTGGACGGCGATGTTGATAAGGATGGAAAAGTTACAGGACTGGAAGACGGTCTTGCCATAATAAAAAGGCTTGTTCCCCTTTCTTTTGAACATCTTTTTGAAGGCGGGCTTCTTGTAATGGAAACAGGGGAATATAATGCCTGCGAAACAGCAGAAATTTTTAAAAACTCAGGTTTTACAGATGTGGAAATTACACTGGATTTAAACGGCATGAAACGAATAGTTTCCGGTCAAAAAAAATGCTGATTTATAATGTCCAGTTCTTCTTTTAAAAGAGTTCTGCAGTGCCCTGGAAGAAGTTTTTCGTCTAAAAAAACATTTGCGGCAGATATTCGCTTTAAAAAAATTACGCTGTTTTCAAAAAGTGCAAAAAGCCTTCTTATTTCGTGAAACTTTCCTTCTTCCAGAGTAATAAGGCAGGAAGAGTTATTTTTTTTAACAGGCACGGAATATTTTTTAATCAACTCAGAAGAAAAATCCCAGTCAAGAATTATACAGCTGCAGAACTGTTCGCCGAATTTTTTTTCTGGAGGAAGAAATACGCCGTTTTCTGCCCTTTTTGAAAATTCTTTTTTTGCCAGAGGAGAAATATCTTTTTCCAGTACAGCAATATATTTTTTTTGAATGTGGTTTTCCGGCCGGGTAAGATAATTCGAAAAAAGTCCGTCGTTTGTAAGTAAAATAAGACCTTCCGATTCAGCATCCAGTCTGCCGGCAGAATGAAGTTTTACTCCTCCACCAGAAAATTCCTCCAAAGAAAAACCTGTATTTTCCACAAAATCTTCAAAAATTGTTTTGCGCCGGCTGCTTACTGCAGAACAAACAGAACCTCTTTTTTTGTTCATCATAAAGTAAACAGGCTTTTCTGGAATTTTTCTTTTTCGCATGTAAGTTTTCCCGTAAAAATGATAAAGAGATTTTACCAGCAAAAAGGAAATGAGTCATTATCAGGCGGAAATTGATTTGGGGCAGATGTGCTGCGTAAGGCTATGGAACCCCTTTAGTCCACCGAAGGAAGCGCAAGCTGACGAAGGAGGATGAGCGGTTAGCGAAGGGTGTAACAGCCGACCCGAATTGCAGCGAAGCGGAAATGAGGGGTACGCCCTTTTTTTTTCTTTTCTTTTTGCTTTTTTTGCTTTATCTTTTGTATATGAAAATTACATTGAATCCTGACAAGGAAATTGTAGAAAAAATTCAGGCCGGATTAAAGGCTAAAGGCGGTTATTGTCCGTGTCGGCTTGAAAAATCCGAAGACAATAAATGTATGTGCCTGGAATTCCGGGAGCAGATTAAAAATCCGGAATTTGAAGGTTTCTGTCATTGTATGCTTTATTACAAAAGTAAAGATTAGTTTTTTGTGCAGTCCGATTGTGCCAGGGAGGTTTTTATGGAAATTACTGTTACCATGGAGAATTTTGAGCAGGAAGTTTTAAAGTCTGAGCTGCCTGTTTTAGTTGATTTTTGGGCAGGCTGGTGCGGACCGTGCATGATGCTTGCTCCAGTTGTAGAAGAAATTGCTCATGAATACGAAGGAAAAGTTAAAGTCTGCAAAGTAAATGTAGACGAGCAGGGGGAACTTGCCCAGAAATTTGGTATTATGAGCATTCCTACAGTTCTTGTTTTTAAGGACGGTAAGGTAAAAAAGCAGTCTGTAGGCTTTGTTCCCAAAGAAAAACTTACAGAACTTTTAAGCTTCTAGTTGCTGGTTAAAAAACTAACAGGTATGGGCGTGCCGGCCTTGCCGTCAGGCTTTCCGCACTTTTGCGCACCTGCGCTCCATCCCGAAAGAACAGAAAACTTGCAGTTTCCTTTTCTTCCGGGACGCCTTCGGCGGTGCTCCAATCCTTCACGCATTTTAACTTCCTGTTTTCCGTTATTTTTTTTTGTAAAAGTCAGTGTATTTTTTTCTTTCTGTATTTCTTTCATCATTACTGTTTTTTCTTTCTCAACCTAATTTTCTTTTAAACCATGGACTTCCGCTTTTAGCCTGGTTTTGTTATGTTCCTGTGTTCCTTTATGTGCGTTTTTCATCAAAAGTTCTCTCTTCTCTGGCAGGAGGCGCTTTTGGCTTTTTAAGTTTTTTTCTTTTCGGCTTATGGCTTTTAAAATACAATGCCTCTGCCGCTTTTGCAGTTTTTTTTCTGTATGCCATACTTTTTTCTGCGATGTTTTTTGTCCTTAAAAAATGTGAATTTTCTGAAAAGTTCTGCATTCTTCTAAAAACTTCAGCTTTTCTTTTTGTTGAATTCTTGCGGACACAAGGTCCTTTGGGATTAAGCTATGGTGTAACAGGATATTCTCAATGGACAGTTGTTCCCCTTGTAAAAACAGCTTCTATTTGGGGTGTGTGGGGAATAAGTTTTATAATAGTTTTCTTTAATGTTCTTGTTTCAGAAAGTGTTTTTCAGGTTTGTTTTCAGAAAAAAAAGCTATCCTGCGAAAAAATTTATTGTTCCGTTTTTTTTGCTGCAGCTTTAATTTTTTCTATTGCGTACGGTTCTTTAACTTCCTTTCCCAAAGGTGGCAAAAGTTCAAATTTTGTTCTTGTTCAGAATAACAGCAATCCAAAAGCTTCTGGAATTGAAGCATACAAAAAAGAAACTCAGGACCTTATACGGATTACGGCCAATGCCCTTGCTGCTCACCCGGAAACAGACTTTGTGGTGTGGCCGGAAACTGCCGTTGTTCCAGACATTCTTTATCATTATTCTTCAAATGCCGATGAACAGCGGCACGAACTTGTAATGGACCTTCTTGAGTTTATCGATAGCACAGAATGTGTTTTTATTATTGGAAACAATTACGGAAAGATCGAGGATGGAAAACTTTTTTCCTATAACAGCGTTCTTGTGTTTTCCGGCAAAAAAAATGTATTTCCGCCTGAACCGGAAATTTATTCAAAAATCCATCTTGTTCCTTTTTCTGAGTGTGTTCCCTTTTCCAATATTTTCCCTCCGTTAAAAAAACTTGCCCTTAAAAATTCAAGTTTGTGGGATGCCGGAAAAGAATTTAAAGTTTTTAGCGAGAAAGGCCTTAAATTTTCTACGCCAATCTGTTTTGAAGATACCTTTCCCTCTGTTGTCCGGCGCATGAAAAAAAACGGTGCTGACCTTATTGTAAATCTTACAAACGATTCCTGGTCAAAAAGTTTAGCCTGCCAGTATCAGCATTTATCCATGGCCGTTTTCCGTGCGGCAGAAAATAAAATTCCTGCGGTAAGGAGTACATGCAGCGGGCAAACATGCGTAATAAGTGCAGAAGGAAAAGTTCTTGCAATGATACCGCCTTTTAGCGAAGGATACCTCTTTTTTAATGTAAACCACCGCTGAATTTTTTTGTCCTGTTGTAACTGGTAACTTGTGTAAAATTTTGACCTGCCGGTT
>CAMAFU010000003.1 GCA_945833725.1 uncultured Treponema sp. | reverse complement strand
CTTGATGAAGGTGAAATTGTTTTTGATTTGCAGCAAAAAGAAAACCAGACTGTAGCAATAATAAGACATTCAACAAAAAAAATAAAATTCCAGTTAAAATGTCAGTCACAAGATAAATTCCCTGAATTTCCTTCCACAGAAAATGTTCCTTTCTTTGAAGTAGCTTCTAAAAAAATAAAACAGATGATAAGTCAAACTTCTTTTGCTGTAAGTGCTGACGAAACAAGATATTTTATGAACGGTGTTTTCTTCGAAAAAAAAGAAAACAAACTTGTAATGGTTGCAACAGACGGAAGAAGACTTGCTTATGCTTCAAAAGAATTCGAAGAATCTGTATACGATTTTCCTTCTGCCATTGTTCATCCGAAAGTTCTTAATATTGTTGCAAAGCATCTTTCCGATGAAGGAAATGTTTCAATTTCAATTGTTGATAAAATTATTTTCTTTAAGTTTGCAAATTACGAGCTTTCTTAAACATTAATAGACGGTCAGTTTCCGAATTATATGAGGGTTATTCCAGAAACTCAGCTTTATAACTTTAAAGTAAATAAAGTTGAACTTATTGAATCCTTAAAACGAATGGCAATCATGGTAGATAAAAAATCCGGAAGAATTTTCTTTAATATTTGTCCGGGTGTTCTTAAACTTACTTCTCAGGAATCTGATTCTGGAGATGCAGAAGTTGAAATTCCATGTGAATATGCCGGAGACGAAATTACAATAGCAATGAATTTCCGTTACATAGAAGAACCTCTTAAAGCAATGAACTGCGACAGAATAAAATTTGAATTTTCCGGCGAAATGAAAGCCGTTACAATTCTTTCTGAGCCTGCAGAAGATTATTTCCACATTGTAATGCCAATGCAGATGTAAAAATCTGATGCCTGTTCTTTCAATTTCTTTTGTAAATTACAGAAATATTGAAGACTCAACAGTAAACCTTCTTTCAAAGGAGGTTTATTTTGTTGGCGAAAACGGTCAGGGAAAAAGCAATGTTCTTGAATCAATTTATATGTCGGCTTATGGAAATTCTTTTAGAACAAGAAACGACGGAGAATTGGTAAAAAAAGGATTTGAAAATTTTTCCGTAAAAACCATGTACAGAATGGAAGACGGTTCAACGGAAAATGTTTCGATTTACTACGAAAACGGTAAAAAAAAGATTGATAGAAACGGCAAAACTGTAAAAGACAGAAAAGAACTTATAAATAAAATGCCCTGTGTTCTTTTTTGCCATGACGATTTGGAATTTGCTGTAGGTGAACCGGAAAGAAGGCGTTTTTTTATAGATCAGTGTCTTTCCATGTATGATTTAAGATACATCGATTTAAGCAGAAATTACAGAAAAATTTTAAAAAGCAGAAATATTGCCCTTAAAGAAAAAAATTACGAAATGCTCGATATTTACGACATTCAACTTGCAGAAAATGGAGTTGAAATAATAAAAAAAAGAAGGGATGCAATTTTTCAGTTTAATCAGTTTTTTGGAAATTTATACGAAAAAATTACAGGTATAGATAATTTAAGTATAAAATACGATCCTTCATGGAAGTCTGAAAATAATATTCTTGCCGATAAAAACGAAATTCTGTCTATTCTTGAGCAGAAAAGAGAAATGGATAAAAATTTAATGACAACAATGAGCGGACCTCACAGAGATAAAATAAAATTTGTACGGAATGGAAGTGATTTTATTTCTACTGCATCTACAGGTCAAAGAAGGCTTGTTTCTATATTGCTAAGAGTTGGTCAGGCAATTTACTATTCTCAATTGACTGGAAAAAAACCTGTTCTTTTAATGGACGATGTACTTCTGGAACTGGATCCTGCCAAAAGAAAATCTGTAACTGCTCTTCTTCCTGATTATGACCAACTGTTTTGTACATTTTTGCCCGGCGAACCTTACGAAATGTACAGGCAGATTACAACATCAGTTTTTTTTCTGGAAAAAGGTTCTATTAAAAAAATGGAATAAAAAGGAAAAATAAAAATGGACGAAAAAATATTTTCTGCATCAGATTTAGTAAGGATAATCTGTAAAAATATTGAAGATGAAAAAATTCAGGAAGGAAACAAAATTTCTTCTGTATGGAATAAAATTGTAAGTTCAATAAAATCTAACAGCATTAATGGCGGAAACATAGGAAAAAAAATGGCAGACCACTCCAGAATTTACGATTTAAAAAACAATGTTCTTATTGTAGAAGCGGATCATTCAGGGTGGATTCAAATGCTTGGAAGTTATAAAAAATATATTCTAAAAGGACTTGAAATGAATGTTCCTGAATTAAAGATTCAAAATATAGTTTTCAGGCTTGCAGAAACAAACAGTGAAGTAAAAAAAATAAAAGAAGAAATGGCAGAAAAAAAAAGTCAGGAAAATTTAAAAAAGCAGTTTGACAAAAACGAAGAAATTCTTGAAAAGAGAGGTTTTGGAATAAAAAGACAAAATACTGATTCTAAAAGCACATTGCCTCCCGAATTACAGAAAATATTTGAGGATTTAAAAAACTCTGTTGACGAATAGCAAATAAATTTGTTATATTTAACGCCAATCTGTTCAAAAAATAGGGCAAATTTATATTTTAAATTGACCTAATAAAAAATAAGGAGAATGTTCCAATGTTAAGAACATACCAACCAAGCAAAGTTAAAAGAAATAGAAAATTCGGTTTCCGTGCGCGCATGGCAACTCGTGGCGGACGGGCTGTTCTTGCTCGTCGTCGTGCAAAAGGACGCAAAAAGCTTTCTGTTTGTGACGAAAAAAAGAAGTACTAATTTCTGATCTATTATGGAAACAGACTTGTTAAATTCTAAGAGGTTTATCTTAAAAGAGAGAATAAAACGCTCTTCCGAAATCAAGAATCTGTTTAAAAACGGAATGAAGGTGAGCATACCGGGGGCAAGAATGTTTTTTTTGCCTAACGGTATGAATATCAATAGAATTGGTTTTCCCCTTCCTAGAAATTTTGGCAATGCTGTAGCCCGAAACCGTGCAAAGCGGTACAGTCGGGAAGTTTTTAGAAATCTTAAATCACACCTGAACACCGGCTATGATATACTTTTGTTGATATACCCTCCTGCCGAAAAAGATTCGTTCCACTCGCGGTGTGAACAATTTCAAGCCTTAGTAAAAAAAGCCGGTCTTCTGAAACAATGAGAAATTTCTTTGTTGAATTTCTGTGCAGAGTCATACAATTTTATCAGTCATTTATTTCTCCTCTATTGCCGAACAGTTGCAGATATACACCTACCTGTTCTCAGTATGGAATTGAGGCTGTGAAAAAATATGGTCCTTTAAAAGGTTTGTGGCTTACTTTTAAAAGAATTTTAAGATGCAATCCATTTTGTAAAGGTGGATATGATCCTGTTCCGTAAATTTTTTATGCGGAAAGGATAGTAGCACCTGCGAAGCAGTCGGGGCTGATTTATCTGGAATATTTTAAAATTCAAATGCTGCTTACTATAAAATGGCAAAAAATTTTAATGACTGATAATTATTTTCAGACCCGATGAGCCGGAAGAGGCGAAGTGCGGATAGCCTGTTTTTTGTTTTGTGAGTTTCGAACAAAACAAAAATCCGCCCAAATTTTAGAAATGGTTATTAAAAAAAGTTTGCGTTGCATTCATTAAAAATATATTTTGTTTTTTTGGAGTCAATTATGGAAAAAAATACTGCCTGGGCAATAGGTTTGTCCTCGCTGGTTTTAATCGGGTTTTTCTTTATGCAGTCTTATCTTATGCCAAAAGCACCTCAGACTCAGACTGCCGGGAATTCTTCTGTTGCTGTAGCCGACAAAATTCAGGAAAAAGATGTTCCTGTAAAAAATCTTTTTGAAGCTGTAAAAGATGAAAATCTTAAAGAAGAAGAATTTGTTATTGAAAATGAAAAAGTAAAAGTTGTTTTTACAAATAAAGGCGGCGATATTGTAAGTTTCGAGCTTAAAGAACATAAAGATTCTGAAACAGATCAATTTATACAGATGGCTGACAATATTTCCGAAAAAAACAGGGCTTTTTCTGTTGCTTTGGGAGGCAGCGATAAAGAAATAATAAACGACCTTTTTGCTGCCAGAAAAATTGATGACAATACAATCGGTTTTTTTAAGGAATATGTTACTACTAATAAAGACGGTTCTTCCGGGAAATTTACTCTCGTAAAAACATATTACTTTAAGCCTGAAGAAAATGTTTTTAAACTTGATATTGTAATTGATGCTGGAGAAAATTTTCAGGGACTTAATCTGGAAGGAGCTTCTTATTCTTTAAGGACTTCTCCGCAAATTGGACCAAACTATGATCCTAAAATGGACAGATACGAAAACAGACAGTTTATTTCGTATAACGGAAAAAAGAAAAAGAAAATTGTTCTTGGAACAAACCAGGTAAAGGCCTACGAAAAAGACTGGAAATGGGTTTCTATGGCCGGAAAGTATTTTGAAATTCTTACCTACCCTGAAAATAAAGATTCTATTTTGGATAGGGTTGTTTATACTTCAAAAGGAATCAATAAAGACGAAAATAATGCACAGATTGTTATTTCGAGAAAACCTGTAGAAAGTTCTGGATGCAGCGATTCCTTCTACATTTATGTTGGACCGAGAAACGAAAAAGAATTAAGGGTTTACAATCTTGCACAGAATAACGGATGGAACCTTGAAGGAGTTCGTTTTGATGACAGTATGCAGACCAGTGGAATGTTAAGCTGGCTGGAAGTTGTGTTGAAATTCCTTCTTGAAATGATAAATAAACTTGTTAAAAACTGGGGCGTTTCGATTATTGTTTTAACGGCTCTTTTAAAGTTTGCTATGTTCCCTATTACGGCAAAAACTGCAAAAAGTACGGCAAAAATGCAGGAAATGCAGCCTAAAATGCAGGCTCTTCAGGAAAAATATAAGGATAATCCGGCAAAACTTAATGAACAGACAGCAAAACTTTACAAGGAAATTGGATATAATCCTATGTCTGGATGTCTTCCGATGATTCTGCAGTTTGTAATTATTTTTGCAATGTATAATCTTTTTAACAATTATTTTGAATTTAGAGGGGCATGTTTTATTCCTGGATGGATTTCCGATTTAAGTAAGGGTGATTCAATTAAAACTTTAGGATTTAATATTCCTTTCCTTGGAAATCAGGTTCGCCTGCTGCCGGTAATTTATGTTTTCAGTCAGATTTTCTTTAGTAAAATAACGCAGAATGGTGGAACTGCTTCTGGTCAAAGCAACGGACAGATGAAATTTATGATGTACGGTATGCCTATTATATTTTTCTTCCTTTTCTATAATGCTCCTGCCGGACTTTTGCTGTACTGGACTGTAAGTAATCTGATTCAGCTTATTCAGCAGCTTGTTATAAATTCGAGCAGCAAAAAGGTAAAAAAATAATTGCAGATTTGAAAAATAAAATTTATAAAAAGTGAACTGCCTTATAAATATAGGGCAGTTTATTACTTAAAATAAATTGGAGGAATAAAATAAAATGACTTACGAATTTGAAGGTAAAAACGAAAAGGACGCTATTGAAAAAGCAGCTGCAGAACTTGGTCTTGAAAGAGATGAATTTGATGTTGAAATAATTGAAACTCAGAAGAAAACTCTTTTCAAAAACGGATATGTAAAAATTCGTGTTCATACTGTTGCTGATACTACTGTAAAAGAAGCAGAAGATGACTATAATTCTTCTTTTTCTGCCAGAGAGCCGGCTAATCCTATTCCGCAGGATGAATTTGAAAAGAAAATTGTTGAATTTGTTTCTGATGTTGTTTCAAAAATGGGGTATGAAGCTACTGTTGATATTGCCTTTAGGGAAGATAAAAAAATCGGAATAAAAATGTCTTCTTCTGCTTCTTCTATTCTTATTGGACGAAAAGGCAAAAATCTTGATGCTCTTCAGCTTTTGGCAAATGTTTATGCCGGCCATTTAGGTCGGGAAGACATGAGAATTATTCTTGATACGGAAAATTATCGTGTCCGCAGGGAAGAAACTCTTGTTCATATTGCTTATAATACAGCCGACAAAGTAAGAACAAGCAAAAAATCTATACTGCTTGAACCTATGAATCCTTTTGAAAGAAGACTTATTCACACTACATTAAATGATATTCCTGATGTGGAAACTATTAGTGAAGGTGAAGGTTTATATAAACAGGTAAGAGTTATTTACAAAGGAACAGGATTTTAATTTTGAAAAGAATTGTTTTTTTTGGATTAGTTTTTTTGGGTTTTCAGGCAGTGTTTTCTCAAATTCCTATGGAGCAGAATATGACGAATTTAGAAAAAAAACAGTCTTCTGTTCTGGAAGAAAAACTTCTTAAAAAGCTTAAAGAAAAAGGAAATATTGAAAACATTATTTTTGAAGGTGAAAATAAAAATTTCTATCTTTTTCCAGATTCTGAATTTTCTAAGAACTGTTTTGAAAGCTGGACTAATCCTGAAAAACCAAGATTATCCATCGAAAAACTTTATTTTATAGAAAAAACGGACAGTTCCCAGAATACGGCAAAAGTTTCCAGAGTTGTCCGGTCAATTTCTACAATGAAGGGAGCGGAATATTATTCAAACCGAAATAAAAAATGGGATGAATTGTATCACGATGCTTATCTTTTAAAATCTGAAAAAGACAAAACCCGTATTCCAGATGATTTGGAAGGTTCTGCCGATGGAAAAATTCTTTATTGTGTTGTAGACGATAATTCTTTCGGAGATTGTTATTACAAATTGAATTATCGAGAAAGCGGAAAAGAAGTTTTTGTTGGCTACGATAATTTTGAACCGATGAAGTTTGGCTTAATTACAGTTGCAAAAGCAGGAAACATTAAAATAAATCTTGATATAATCGAAGAGGAAAATCATTTTATTGTTTATGCTCTTGTACAGTCTTTTTACCCGAAAATTTCCTTTGTAGAAAACATGATGATTGAATCAATAAATGCAAGAATTGATGCAATTTTTAAATGGTTTTTAAGGGAAATGGGTAAATAAACAGCGTAATGGGAGATTATTATGAAAAAAAGTGTTTTGTTTTTACTTGTGAGCCTGTTGGCTATTAATTTTGGAGGTTGTAATTCTATGGAAAAGGAATTAAAGGCTATTGAAGGAAAAGACGGTGTTTTTGCAATAATGCAGACTTCTAAAGGTTCTATTGTTCTTGAGCTCTTTTATGAAAAAACTCCTTTAACAGTAACTAATTTTGTTGGTCTTGCTGAAGGTACATTGGATGCATCTAAAGGAAAGAAATTTTATGATGGATTAACTTTTCATCGTGTTATAAATGATTTTATGATTCAGGGTGGGGATCCTGAAGGAACAGGCAGAGGCGGTCCTGGATACAGATTTGCCGATGAATGTTTTGATGATTTAGTTTTTGACAGACCTGGATATTTGGCTATGGCTAATGCCGGTCCTGGAACAAACGGTTCTCAGTTTTTTATAACACATGTACCTACAGACTGGTTGAACGGAAAACATACAATTTTTGGTCAGGTTGTAAACAGCGAAAGTCAGGATGTTGTTAATAAAATTGAACAGGGCGATAAAATAGAAAAACTAACAATCGTTCGTCAGGGCGAAAAGGCTAAGGCATTTACTGCTACTCAAAAAGATTTTGACAGAATTGAAGTTGAAGCCAAGGTAAAGGCAGAAGAAGCAAAAAAAGCTGCAAAAGCAAAGAAAATTGCCGAAGTTGAAGCAAAATTCCCAGGTTTTGCCGTTGATTCCAACGGAATTTACTGGAAGACAACAAAAGAAGGTTCCGGCGAAAAAATTGGCGCAAGAAAAAATGTTGCCTGTGAATACAAAGGTTATCTTGTAGACGGAAGAGTTTTTGACCAGTCTAAGGGAAGAGGTCCGTTGGAATTTGTAACTGCATCAGGTCAGATGATTCCTGGTTTTGATATTATGGTTCAGGACATGAAGAAGGGAGAAAAACGAACGGTCGTTATTCCATCTGATTTGGCTTATGGCGATCAGGGATATCCTGGTGTAATTCCAGGAGGTGCATACATTGCATTTGATATTGAACTTGTAAGAGCCCGGTAAAAATAAGGTGCTTTAATAATAACAGGATGTCTTTTACGGCGTCCTGTTTTTTTTTGCGGTAGGGGGTGTAGGGGCGCCGGAGGCGTTGAACAAAGAGACGGCTGGTAGGACGGCTCTTTGTTTAATGGAGTGCCAGGCACGAAATCCCGAAACACCCAACGGCAACCTGTTGCCGGACCGCCCGGATTTTCTCTACGATTCGTAGGTAAGAACAGATTTTTTTTTATGTTAGTATTAGAAAACCGCGGAATTTTTATTGGGAGGCAATATGAATGCTGAGAAAATTGGAAAATTGATTTGTGATGGACGGCGAAAAAAAGGAATGACTCAGAGTCAGTTGGCTGAAAAAATTAATGTTAGCGACAAGACTGTTTCTAAATGGGAATGTGGAAACGGATGCCCGGATATTTCGCTGATTGGGGATATTTCTAAGGTTTTGGAAATTGATGTTTTAAGTCTGCTTTGCGGTGAAATTCGTAAAAACAGGTTTTCTGGAGGTAATATGAAAAAAATTCAATTTTATAAGTGCAGTACATGTAATAATCTGGTGGTTTCGACTAATTCTGTTCAGGTAAGTTGCTGCGGGAAAGTTTTGTCATCTTTAAAAGTTGAGGGGAAAATTAAGGGTAAAGCTAAAGATTGCGGCGGAGAATTTTATATTCAGTTTGAAAGTCCTATGTCGAAGGATGATTTTGTTTCCGGCGTGTTTGTTGTTTTTTACGACAGGGTTTTGACTGTTCCTATGTTTGCGGAACAGGAACCGGCTTTTATTGTGCATCAAATTGAAGGTGCGGAGTTTTTTGTTGTAAAAAGCGAGAAAAATAGTGAAGATAAACTTTTTTTGCTGGAACTTTAATTTTTTTGATTGGTACTTTTTTATTGGTTCAGACTGGAATTTATAAAAATGGCCTGCCTTACAGAATTTTCTTTGGGGCAGGCTTTTAATTTTTTAGCGGCTGAGTTTTCGGTAGATTGTTTTGTGTGGAATGTCATCGTCGATTCCGAGAACATTCTTTTTCCATTCTACATATTCAGACCAGTTGCCTTCGAACCATTTTACTTCGCTGTTGTTTTCAAATGCGAGAATGTGGGTACAGATTCGGTCCAGGAAGTATCGGTCGTGGCTGATTACAAGTACAACTCCAGCAAAAGAATTTATTGCTTCTTCCAGTGAGCGTGTTGTAGAAATGTCTAAATCGTTGGTCGGTTCGTCCAGAAGAAGAACATTTCCTGCTTCTTTGAACATAAGACCCATATTCAGACGGTTTTTTTCGCCACCGGAAAGTACGCTGATTTTTTTGTTCTGTTCGGCGGAATTGAAATTAAACCATGAACAGTATGCGTGGGCATTTATTTCGCGGACAGCACCGTTAAGAGGCCTGCCCTTTTCGTCTGTTGCTCCCAGTTTTACAAGATCGCTTCCACCGCTTAATGTTTCGTAGATTGTTTTATTTGGATCAAGTTTTGAGCGCATTTGGTCTACATAGACAAGTTTTACGGTTTCGCCGATTTTTATGTTTCCTGAATCTGGAATCTCTGTTCCCATTGTGCCGTCTGGAAGTTCAATTTTTTGACCGGCGGCACTTGCAAGCATTTTAAAGAGTGTAGTTTTTCCTGCACCGTTTGGTCCTGTAATTCCTACAACGGCACCGGCTGGAATGTGGAAATCGAGGTTTTCAAAAAGAACTTTGTCGTCGAAACTTTTTGTAAGTTTTTCGGCGTCGATTACAACATTGCCAAGGCGAGGACCGGCTGGAATTGAAATTTGGCTGTCTTTAAGCTGAATTCGTTTTGATTCTTCGGCAAGGAGTGCTTCGTATTTTGTAATATGTTCTTTGTGCTTTGCCTGACGGCCTTTTGCTCCTGCGTGAATCCATTCAAGTTCTTCCTGCATTTCCCGGCGGCGTACGGAAGCCTGCTTTTCTTCCTGAGCAAGACGCTTTTCTTTTGCTTCCAGCCATTGAGTATAGTTTCCTTTGAAAGGATAGCCTTCGCCTCTGTCCATTTCCAGAATCCAGCCGGCCACATTGTCCAAAAAGTAGCGGTCGTGGGTTATGGCGATGATTGTTCCAGGGTAGTCTTTAAGGTGGCGTTCCAGCCATGCAACAGTTTCTGCGTCCAGATGGTTTGTAGGTTCGTCTAAAAGAAGAATATCCGGTTTTTGGAGAAGAAGGCGGCAAAGGGCAACTCGGCGGCGTTCTCCACCAGAAAGAACATCTACAATCTGCTCCGGTGGAGGACAGCGAAGGGCATCCATGGCAAGTTCCAGATTTGAATCCAAATTCCAGGCGTCGGCAGCATCCAGTTTTTCCTGTAAATCGGCCTGACGGGCACAGAGTTTGTCGAAATCGGCATCTGGATCGCCGAATGCTTCGTTTACTTTATCGAATTCGGCCAGTAAGTCTGTTATTGGCTTTACGCCTTCCATTACGATTTCTTTGACCGTTTTGCCAGGTTCAAGGTAAGGTTCCTGTTCAAGATAGCCCATTGTGTAACCTGGAAGAAGATGAGTTTCTCCTGTGTAGTCTGTGTCGATTCCTGCAAAAATTTTAAAAAGTGAAGACTTACCGGCACCATTTTCGCCGATAACACCTATTTTTGCTCCGTAATAGTAGGAAATACTGATGTCTTTTAAGACAACTTTTGTACCATACGCGCGGGATACGCGATCCATCGTGTAAATAATTTTCTTATCATCAAATGTTTTAGCCATAGGTTGAGTATAGCAAAAAAAATACAATCTTAAAAGTATACGGAGGGGAAAGACCCCTCTGGCAAAAACAACTGTAAAATTGTAAAAAACTGCTTTTTTATGATATTATTTTGCCGGAGGCTTAAATGAAAGTTTTAATGTTTAATGGAAGCCGTAGAGATGAAGGTTGTTCTTTTACGGCATTAAATTTTATCGGAAACATTATGAAGGAATCGGGTGTTGATTTTGAAATTATAAATGTTGGCCGCCGGGTTTTTAACGGTGAAATTGAAGATGTTCTTAAAGAGGCACAGGAAAAGGTTAAGGATGCTGCGGGATTTATTGTGGCTTCTCCTGTGTATTATGCTTCTCCTTCCGGGGAAATTGTAATGTTTTTGGACAGGCTTTTTTCCAGTTCTGGTGCAGATTTGCGTTTTAAACCTGCAGCATCTGTTTCTACATGCCGGAGGGCGGGAAATTCTTCTACGCTGGATGTTATAAACAAATATTTTGCCTATAATTCCATGCCTATAGTTTCTTCCTGCTATTGGAACGAAATTCACGGAAAAGTTCCTGAAGATGTTCTTAAAGATGAAGAAGGTCTTCAGATTTTACGGACTTTGGGCAAAAATATGGTGTGGCTTTTAAAATCAATTCAGGCTGGCAAAGATAACGGTATTGTTCAGCCTTCTGTTGAAGAAAAAATCTATACGAATTTTATCCGGTAAAAGTTTGATTTATGAAATCTCAGCTTACAACTTTATGCTATATTCAGAAAGATGATTCTTATTTAATGCTTCATCGGGTAAAAAAAGAAAATGATCTTAACAAAGATAAGTGGATTGGTGTGGGCGGTCATTTTGAAAAAGGTGAAAGTCCTGAAGATTGTCTTATTCGCGAAGTAAAGGAAGAAACAGGCTTAACACTTACAGATTTTTCTTTTCGTGGAATTGTAACTTTTGTTTATGACGATGAAGAAGCTGAATATATGCATCTTTTTACGGCAAAAGGTTTTTCCGGGGAAATTGGAGAATGCAGCGAAGGAAATTTGGAATGGGTTTCTTTTGAAAAACTGAATGGTCTTGAACTTTGGGAGGGGGACAGGATTTTTCTTTCTCTTTTACAGAAAGATGGTTTGCCGTTTTTTTCGCTGAAACTTGTGTATAAAAACAAAAAATTGCAGGAATATTGTCTTTATCCTGAAAAATTAAATGATTTTTTAAATAACTGAAATTTTTTTGACAGTGTATTTTGTTCTGGCTAAGGGATTGGAGCACCGCCGGAGGCGTCCGGCCTTTGGCCGGATGGAGCGAAAGCGGAAGTGCGGAAAGCCCGGCGGCGTAAGCCGATAGCCCCCCGCTTTTTATGATTTATTCTACATCGCAATTATCGGCTTTTTCTGTTGTAACAGGTTTTCCGTCGGCAAGAGCTTTTTTTCCGGCAATCATAAAGTTGTGATTCTGGATTTTATATTCTACGCGGCAGAATTTTTCGATGTCGATTTTTGCTGGTTTCTGGGAATTTGGATTTCCGCCTTCCAGAGTAATTACTGTTCCTGGTTTTGCCCATGGTGCTGTTAAAAGCTCAACTTTTTCTTTTCCATTTTCGGTATAATCTGCTGCAAGAAGCATTCCGTGACTTTCAACGCCTTTCATTTTGCGTGGTGCCAGGTTTGCGGCAATAATTACATGTTTTCCAAGCAAATCTTCTTCTTTAAGGTAAGGCCTTAATCCCGACTGAATTATTCTTGGTGTTTCTGAACCGTCGTTCATTGTTTCGATGTAAAGTTTATCGCCTTCCGGGTTACATTCAACTTTTTCGATTTTTGCAACGAGAAGCTGAATGTGGCTGTCGAAGTAAGAAACTGGATCTGTTTGGGCAGGACTTACATTGCCGGCCGGTTTGTTTTGTTCTTTTGGAGCTGCTGCCGGTGATTTTTCTTGAGGCATAAGGGCTTCGAGATTTATTTCGCCGGCTACACAAGGGACATTTATTGACCAGTTTTCCAGAACTTGAGGATGAACTTCGCCAAAAACGCCGACTTGCTTTCCGTTAAGGATAATGGCTGCCTGCCTTCCTGGAATAAAGCGGGAATCTGTAACTTCCTGAACTTGATATTTATGGTCGAGAAGGTAAAGAAGCGTGCTTACTTCACTGGCCAAATCGTTGTAGTTTGCATTGTTGCATGCTGTCATAAATCCAAGGGACTGGATTGTTTTTGTGCCAGTGTTTTCTGAGTCGTCGAGGAAGGCAACTTTTCCGATTTCGAAAATTTTATGAGGGAAAACTGCCTGACCTGCCTGACTTTCTGCCTTTAAAAGTGAAGGAATTATTGACGGGCGGACAAACTGGTAGTTTTCGCTCATCGGGTTGGAAATTTCTATTACATTGGCATCGGAAACGCACATTTTTTCGATGTAGTCTTTTTTTGAACCAAGGTAATTGAAAATCATTTCCTGATAGCCAAGACCAACCATTATTTCTTTTGCTTTGCGGCTGAATATTGTAACAGGAGAAAGCTGACCTACTGTAAAATCGTTAGGGCGTACAGGCTTAAAGAAATCCAGACCCATGCCAATCATTACATCTTCGATAATATCAACTTCGTGGAGGAAGTCGTTTCTGTATGGTGGAGGCAAAAGAGTAAATTCCACATCATTTTTGTTTGCTTTGAGGAATTTCTGTGTATTTTCTGCAGCAGGGAAATCTTTTGTAGAAACATCGTTATCCATTCTTGAAAGGGCATCAAGAACTTGAGCTTTTGTAAGGTCGCAGCCGAGTTTTTTATTTATTGCAGAAAGAGTTGCTTTTGTAGGTTTCTGGAAATAAAAAGGTGTAACAATTTCTTTTCCAAAACCTGTTTCGTAAGGATGAACGACTTTTACAGGGAGAATTTCGTATCCGGCATCGGCAAAGTCGCAGGCGACAATGTTGGCAGAAAGAATTAAGGATTCCATTTCGGTACCTGTAAGTTCAACCATTAAGTCTTTGTCGCCTACTTGAACGGCACCTAAAGTTGAAGAGTTGATTATTGGTGCCATGGACATAATTTCGTTTTTATCGTCTGTTAAAAGAGGAAAAACTTCTGCATCTTTTAAAATCCAGCCGAAATCTTTGCCTTTTGGATGATCTGTAAGAATTTGGCGGCATGTCATTGGTTCTGTACACTGCAACGGAACAAAGGATGTTGTATCTGGATTAACGCCTTTGTAATGAACAGGCCATTTAATCTGGGCAACGCGGTAAACTCCCATGGAAACAGTTTTTCGTTTGCGGCCGAAATTCCAGCAGAGTTTTTCCTGAGTCTGAATAATATCTTTGAGCATAGGGTCATCGATGGCTTTGCCGGAAATAACAAAGCTGACCATGTATGGCCTTACATTTTTTACGGATTCTTCTACATAAACAACGCGGTCTGCCGTATCTGCAATATGGTCTGCTTTTGACATAAAGGATGAATAATCGGAGCGCGGTGAACCTTCGTGGAGCCTGAGCTGCCGTGTAATGCCGCCTGTAGACCATAAATCCGGCCTGTTTGTATCATTAAGTTCGATTTTAATAGTGCGTTCGGATTCAGGAAGGGACAGATCCGGCTTTTCGTCTAATTCAGCCTTTCCACAGGTAAGTTTTTTTTCTAAAGTGTCGTAATCGTATTTTTTACCAAGAAGATTAAAAAACAGTTTTTCGTTTACTTCGATTTTAGGCATGGTATTCCTCGATAAGATGAAAAAATAAGCGGTAAAAAAGCCGCAGAAAAGTAAAAGAAATTATAGCGAAACAAAGCCATAAATTCAATTATTATAAAATTCTGCCCCAGGGCAAAACTCAGGATTGAGTAATTCCACTGATTTTTTGTTTTCGTTTTGAAATTTTTTTATTATATTTTTATCAGTTCGCGTTGCAAACTCATTACTTTTACGGCTGTTCAGGCTTTTTTGTTTTTGTCCGTGTTTTTCGGACTTTGGCCTGCAGTAATTTTTTAGAGGTATTTTAATGGCTCAGTATCAGTTTCAAACGGAAGTTAATCAGCTTTTAAAATTGATTATTCATTCCATGTATTCCAATAAGGATATTTTCCTGAGGGAAATTGTTTCCAATGCTTCAGATGCTTTGGACAAACTTAATTATCTTTCTGTTTCCGACGAAGCATTTAAAGATGTTAAACTTGATCCAAGAATCGATATTTCTTTTAACGACACTGCAAAAATAATTACAGTTCAGGATTCTGGAATCGGTATGAATGAAGAAGACCTTAACAACAATTTAGGTACAATTGCCCGTTCTGGAACAAAAGCTTTTATCGAAAAACTTGCAGAAGACAAAAATGCTGGAGAATCTAACCTTATCGGTCAGTTTGGAGTTGGCTTTTACTCTGCATTTATGGCTGCAAAACAGATAAATGTTTATACAAGAAAAGCCGGTTCCGACAAAAATTACAAATGGTCGTCCGATGGTACAAACAGCTATTCTATCGAAGAATTTGCTTCCGACAGCGAAGAGGCAAAAAAATTCGGATTTGATAAGCCTGAAACTCACGGTTCTGTTATAGAAATGGTTCTTAACGAAGATTCTTCCGATTATGCTTCCCGCTGGAAGATTGAAGATTTAATCAAACGGTATTCTGACCATATTGCATTCCCAATTTATCTTCACTATTCCCAGAATAAATACGACGAAAAGGGAAATATTACTGGCTCAGAAAATAAAGTTGATCAGGTGAACTCGGCTTCTGCTCTTTGGAAACGCCCAAAATCAGAACTCAAAAAAGAAGACTACGATAATTTTTACAAAACTATAAGCCACGATGGCTCTGATCCTTTGACCTATGTTCATACGCACGCAGAAGGCACTCAGGAATATACGACTTTATTCTATGTTCCTCAGCAGGCACCTTTCGACATGTATCAGGCCGATTACCAGAGCGGTGTAAAACTTTATGTAAAAAGAGTATTTATTACTGACGATGACCGGGAACTTTTGCCATCTTATCTTCGCTTTGTGCGGGGTATTATTGATTCTGAAGATTTGCCTTTGAATGTTAGCCGGGAAATTCTCCAGCAGAACAGAATTCTCGACAGCATAAAAACAGCTAGTGTAAAAAAACTGCTCAGCGAATTCAAAAAAATGGGTGAAGCTGCCGACAAAGCAAGAAAAGCTGAAAATCCTTCCGACGAAGAAAAGGCCGCTATAGAAAAATGGAACAAATTTGTTGAAAACTTCAACAGACCTATGAAAGAAGGCCTTTATTCCGATTATGCCAACAGAGATGAAATTTCTGAAATTGTGCGGTTTAAGTCTACAGACGATTCAGGCAACGGAGACGGCAAATGGACAAGTTTTGCTGATTATGTGCAGAGAATGAAGCCGGAGCAAAAGGCAATTTACTACATTACCGGCAACAGCGAAAAGAATTTACGGGCAAGTCCACTTCTTGAAGCATATAAAAACCGTGGATTTGAAGTTCTTATTATGACCGACGACATCGACGACATTGTTATTCCAAGCCTTATGAAATATAAAGATTTTGAACTTAAAGGCGTAAACCGTGCCGGCTCCGACGAAGAACTGGGCATAGATAAAAAAGAAGCCGAAAAGAAAGAGAAGGCATTTAAGCCTGTTCAGGAAAAGATCAAAAAGGCTCTGGGAAATCGTGTAAAAGATGTTGTTCTTTCAAAAAGACTTTCCGACAGTCCTTCTTGTGTTGTTGTGGACGAGAATGATCCGGGAATTCAAATGGAAAGAATGATGCGGGCTATGGGTCAGTCTACCGAAGGAATAAAACCGATTCTGGAAGTAAATGCAGAGCATCCGATTGTAAAAACTCTCGAAGAAAACACAGACGAAACATACATTTCTAATGTGGCCGAAATTCTTTTGGATCAGGCGCTTCTTGTAAGCGGTGCAGAACTTTCAAGTCCAACTGATTTTATAAAAGCCATGAATACGCTTATTGTAAAATAACAGGGGCTTCCGGCAGCAAAGCTGCCGTCGGTTGTTCCAGGGTTCCGCTTTCGCTCCATTAAACAAAAAGAGCCATGCATGTTTTGCACGGCTCTTTTTGTTTAACAGCCTGCGGCTGCCCTTCCATAACCTAAGCCGGACTTATTCAAGGTTAATTCTAAAATTGGCACCGATTTCTGAATTTGAAAAAAAATAATTTTCTTTGTTTTCTGTAAGAATTTTTTTGTCCATTCCGTTTTTAAATCCTATAAGGAGTGTAAATGCAATGGGGTTGGAATTTATTGAAAATTCCGCTCCGAAATTACAAAACCAGGAGAGTTCTTTAAAAACAATCGGTGCAAAAGAAAAATAATAGTTTGAATCGATTTTCCGCGTAAATTGATAGTGATATTCACAGCCTATGGTTATTGCCTGAAAAGTGTAATTTGTTCCAGAGGCATTGTAATCATCTTTATAGATTGGTGCGTAGGAAAAATTTAAAAAGGTGTATCCCACAAAAGGATAAAACCGGCCAAGGTTTCCAAAAACTTTCGGAAACAGATAGTGGGTATCAACTTGGACAGTCCGCAGCCTTTTTGCCAGAATCTGATTATCGTGGTTTATATCTGGAAAATTAGTCCAGTATAAATCTGGAATTCCGCTGAACCCCAGATTCATCTGCGCCTTTAAAAAAGGTTTTTTTTCGTAAAAAGCATGATACAAAATTCCATAAAAAAAAAGTATTTCACTTTTATGAACATTTGTACCGCTTTCTACAGACATACGAAGGTTATTTAAATTCTGAAACCCCATTGTTGTTTCGAAAGTCCAGTCTATTCCGTTTATGGGGGAAACATGAGTTACCGTATTTCCATAGCAGAACGACGAGAAAAAAAACAACACCAATACAAAATGCAAAGATAATTCAGGTTTCTTCATTTAGCTGCCGGATTTTATATTCTGGCAAGTCCGGCTTTTTTTGCTTCTTCTGCTACGGCAAGAGCCACTGTTTCGGCGACTTTTGGATTAAAGGCTCCGGGAATTATCATGTCGGGAGAAAGTTCTTCCGGCGAAACAAGACTGGCAAGGCCTTTTGCAGCGGCAATTTTCATTTCTTCGGTAATTTTTGATGCACGGCAGTCCAACGCTCCACGGAATAGACCTGGAAACGCAAGAATGTTGTTTATTTGGTTAGGGTAATCTGACCGGCCTGTTCCGATTATGTATGCTCCGGCGGCCTTAGCCTTTTCGTAAGTAATTTCCGGTTCAGGATTTGCCATTGCAAAAACAATTGATTTTGGAGCCATGGATTTTACCATTTCTTCTGTAACAAGACCTGGTGCAGAAACTCCAACAAAAATATCTGCTCCCGCCATTGCTTCTTTTAAAGTTATGCGGCGGTTGTCTGGATTAGTAATTTGAGTAAGTTCTTTTGTAAGAAAATCGTATTTGTCGTAATCGTCTTTAATAACAATACCGTTTATGTTAAAACCGTAGATTTTTCCGATTCCGTAATTGTGAAGCATACGGATTATTGAAGAACCGGCGGCACCTGTGCCAGAAACAACAAGAGTACAGTTTTCAGGTTTTTTGCCTGCAACTTTAAGGGCATTTATAATTGCCGCAGTAACAACAATTGCCGTTCCATGCTGATCGTCGTGAAAAACAGGAATATTAAGTTCTTTTATAAGTGTGCGCTCAATTTCTACACACCGTGGAGCAGAAATATCTTCCAGATTTATTCCGCCAAAAGTCGGGGCAATTTGTTTGCAGAATTCTATAATTTTTTGAGGGTCTTTTGTATCAATGCAAAGGGGAACAGCGTTAATTCCGGCAAATTTTTTAAAAAGAACACATTTACCTTCCATTACGGGAAGACCTGCCGCAGGTCCAATATCGCCCAGACCAAGCACGGCAGTACCGTCTGAAACAACGGCAATAGTGTTGCTTTTCCATGTATATTTATAAACATCGTCAGGATTTTTATGAATAGCGCGGCATGGTTCAGCAACGCCGGGAGTGTATGCTAAAGATAAATCGTCGCGGGATTCCAAAGGCATTTTTAATTCGGTAGAAATTTTACCGTTCCATTCCCCATGTTTTTCCAGGGCTTTTTCGTAAATAGTACTCATTGGTTCAGTATATTGAAATTTTATAAGTTATGCAAATTAGCGAAGAACAGTGGCAGGGCACCGGAGCAAAACTTAGCCCGGATTGGAGCCCCGAAGTTGGAGCAAAAAGCACAGTTTTTTGCTCCAATGAGCGGCAAGCGAAGGGCGGAAAGCCGGTTCATGAGAAATTTTTTGTGCAAGCCGCCGGAACTTTTTTGTTACGGTGAATATGCTCCTTTACTTTAGGCGCAAAACTGTAAAAAAACGAGCTTTTCGTGGTATTATTTTTTGAAGGAATTTTATGAAATACGAAAAAATTGTTTCGGGGATTTTTATTGACCGCCCTAACCGTTTTATTGCACTGGTAGAAATTGAAGGTCGGACAGAAACTGTTCATGTTAAAAATACAGGTCGCTGCCAGGAGCTGCTTGTTTCTGGCTGTAAAGTTATTTTGGAAGATTTTCGCGGCAGAAAGGGTTGTGAAAAACGGAAAACAAAATTTGACTTGATTGGCGTGTACAAAAAAATTGACCGGAATAATCCGCTTTACAGGGACAACGGGCTTCTGCTTATAAATATGGATAGTCAGGCACCAAACAAAGTGGCAATGGAATATCTTCTGGCACAGGATTACGATTTTATTAAGCCTGAATATGTTTACAAAAATTCCAGAATTGATTTTTACATGGAAAAGGAAAATAAAAAATTTCTTATGGAAATAAAAGGCTGTACTCTGGAAGAAAACGGGACAGGGTTTTTCCCAGATGCACCGACTTTGCGGGGAGTTAAACATCTTCATGAACTGGCATTGGCACGGGATGAAGGTTTTGAATGTATTCTTGGATTTGTTATTCAGGTTCCGGGAGTAAAAAAAGTTTCTGCCAATAATGCCACCGATCCGGAGTTTGGAAAGGCTTTGGATTTTGCCCGGTCAAAAGGCGTAAAGGTTATTTTTTTGGAGTGTGAAGTTACGGAAGATTCCCTGAAAATAATTTAAATGGCCGTGCCCCTTCATTGCGCCGCCAGTGCCGGCTCCAATCCGGGTCGCTATGTCCGGGGTTCCGCTTTCGCTCCATTGCACCGCTTCGCTATGCAACAGGCTTTTAGCCTGCCCCTCCCAGCGCTCACGGGAAAATGGCGGTTAACGGGAGAAGGTCTGTCCGAGGGTTTCCGCATTAAAAAATATAATTTTAATCAGGGGCTTCTAGTCGCTCCTTCGCGCCCCAATTTTTCTCATCAACTAATGCGGAGGCCCTGGGTCTGTCCCTGTTTTAAATTTTTTTTATATCTGTTAATATGTGCTTATGAGTGCTATTGAAATGTTCGGCAATGAGCCTGGAAACGACAAATCGGTTGTTTTTTTGTGTAAATCTTCTTTTGGTCGGTTTTTGTATAATTTAATGCTTTTTTTGCAGATTCCAAAAATTATGGGCTTTTTTTTAAGGACTCCGTTCAGCCGGTTTATGATAAAAAGTTTTATTAAAAAAAATCAAATTAACATGGCGGCTTTTGAAGGCAGAAAATTTAAGTCGTTTAATGATTTTTTTACTCGGAAGGATTTTTCCCGCAAAGTTGACTGTGCACCAAAAAATTTAATTTCGCCCTGCGACAGTGCATTAAGTGTTTTTACTATAGAAGAAAATTCAACTTTTATGATTAAAGGCTTTAATTACACTTTATCCGATTTTTTTGGTTCAGATGAATTTGATTCTGTTTTTGCAGGAGGAACGGCTCTTGTTTTTAGGCTGGCGGCTACAGATTATCACCGTTACTGCTACATTGATTCTGGAACTTTGGAAAAAAATCATTTTTTAAAGGGAAAACTTTATTCTGTACAGCCAGTCTGCTGCCGGACTTTTAAGGTTTATACAAAAAACAGAAGAAGCTGGACTGTACTTCATACAGAAAACTTTGGTGATGTTGCTCAGGTTGAAATTGGTGCGTTTAGCGTAGGCGGAATTAAAAACCTTCACGAAAATTATTCCTTTAAAAAAGGCGAAGAAAAAGGCTACTTTGATTTGCACGGTTCAACGATTGTTCTTGTTTTTAAAAAAGACGCAATTTCACTTGATAAGGATATTCTTGAAAAAACTTTTGGTGGAAAAGAAACAAAGGTGTCTTACGGTCAGAAAATCGGTAGCAAAATATAATAAAAAATCAATATATTATATATTTTTTTATAAAAACCTATCTTATTGATTTATGTGGAGGATTTTCTGAAGAAAATCATCAGAAATACAGTAGTTTTTGTTACATTTTTACTTACATTTTCCCCTGTTTTTGGAGAAGGAAGCAAAAATTATGTTAAACAGGAAATAAATGCTTCCAGTCGGTGTCTGCCTGTTTTTTATGAAAATATAAAATCTCGCTGGACATTTAAAATGGGTTATAAAGATGGTGTAGATTTTGCCCAATGGAAAACAGCCGGTTTGGAAAAGGCCCGGGAACTGATTATTCAGGAAAACGATGAAACGCCTTTTGATATGGTTGTGCTTGAGCAGGAAAAACGGGATGGCTATGTTGCCCAAAAGGTTGTTTTTAATATTTCTCAAGACAGCCGTGTTCTTGCGTATCTTCTTATTCCTAACGGTAAAAAAGGTCAGACTTTCCCGGCTGCCCTTATGCTGCACGACCATGGTTCAAAATTCAATATTGGTAAAGAAAAAATGGTTCGGGCTTTTTCTTCGGATAAGGATGTGGCAAAAGTTCTTAAAATTAAAGATAAAAAGCAGCAGAAAGAAGAGGCAAAAAAACTTGCTCCAGAAAGTAAAGAAATTTACGACAAAATTGTAAGTTCTGACAGCTGGGCCGGTACTTATTTTTCTAACCTTTATCCTGGTGATGAACTTGCAAAACGGGGTTATGTTGTTTTGAGTTTTGATGCTCTTGGCTGGGGAGACCGTTCTGTAAAAGGTTTCAGTACAGAAAGCCAGCAGTCTCTTGCTTCGAATCTTTTTAACATGGGTACAAGTTTTGCCGGTATTATTGCTCAGGAAGACTGTCGTGCTGCAAAACTTTTAGCAAGTCTGCCGCAGGTAGATAAAACTCGTGTGGCTTGCGTTGGTTTTAGTATGGGCGGTTTCCGTTCATGGCAACTGGCTGCTATAAGCGATGATATTACTGCCGGTGTTGCTGTATGCTGGTTTGGCACAATGAAAGGTCATATTGTAGAAAAAGACGGTCAGCTTAAAGGAAATTCTGCCTTTTCAATGCTCCACCCTACTATAGCAAAATTTCTTGATTATCCTGATGTTGCAGGTCTTGCGGCTCCAAAACCTATGTATTTTATAGGCGGTCAGTATGACGGAGTAAACCCGGAAGCAGGCACAAAAGATGCTTACGAAAAAGTTCATAAAATTTGGGCTGCGGCAAATGCTGCCGATAAAGTAAAAACGGAAATTGTTCCTGGAATGGAGCATGCGTTCCCAGCCGAACAGCAAAAATCTGCCTTTGACTGGCTTGATGAACAGTTTAAATAGGTTTTTGCCTGAAATCGGTCTGTTTTTTTCTGCCGTATTGACTTTATTCAGTAAAAATTTATAAAATGAAAGGGAAATACGGCAAAGAGGTCGTAGATAAAGTTTGTAAAGGTTACAAATTTTGTCTACGACCTCTTTTTTTGTTTTAAACCCCGAGAGGGATTGTAAGGGCCGGCTTGCCGGTTCGTAAGCAGCTTTGCTGCGTCGAATGAAGGCGCTCTGACGCCGGAACCCTGAAAAGCCCGGTGCCGTCAGGCACTCGGCAATATATAAATTATAAAAAGGAGGAAGGGGAAACTTTTTTAATTGTTACGGTTTCTTCTATATGTGTATGTGTGGATTTGTGGGTGCTTTTGATTTGAATAGTGGTTCGAAACCTATTGATGAAGGTTTGAAAGAGGAAT
>CAMAFU010000002.1 GCA_945833725.1 uncultured Treponema sp. | reverse complement strand
TTTGTTCTTGGTTCTGTTGTTGCAATTTTTCATAATTACTATAAATTTCTTCTTTGTGCAAACGGTATTCCAATTGTAATATGTGCAATTTTTGCCAATAAAAAACTTCTTCGTTCTGTTTTGTACAGCACTTATGTTTCATTTTTAATTGCCTGCTGGACAATGTGGAACGATGACAGACCGCTTCCTCTTGTAGATTTTTTAACTACGGTAGTATGTGCTTTTCTTTTTATTCAGATTATTTACATGGTTGCAAAAAATATTGTGAATTATCAAAGTGAACAGATTGATTTTATTTATTCCATAAGCCAGAAACAGATGGAACTTATTCAGGAACTTAAAATTGAACCGCTTACAAAACTTTATAACAGAACGGCTCTTTGTGGTGCTCTTGCAAGTTTTGTTAAAAAGTTTCAGAACGGTTTTATAAAGCCTCACATGGTACTTATAGATATTGACCATTTTAAAGAAATTAACGATACCTTCGGTCATGCATGCGGCGATAAGGTGTTAAAGGCTCTTGCCAGAATCATAAAGGAAAATATGCACGGAATAAGAAGGGCTTTCCGCTACGGAGGAGAAGAATTTATCCTTCTTTTTGAAAACGAAACTTCTGAACAGGTTTACGATGTAGTAGAAAAAATCCGAAAAGAGTTTTTTAACGAAAAGTATGATTTTGCCGGAGAATTGCATTTTACAGTCAGTGCCGGAATTTCTAAATTAAATTCTCAGTGGAACGATACTACATGGTTTAATTCTGCCGATGCAGCGATGTACAGGGCAAAGGAAAACGGCCGTAATCAGATAATAGTTTCTGAAAATTTTTAAATTATTTGTTTCGGGTAATTTTATGGAAGCAAAAACGAAAATCCAGAAATTTAAAGTTGCCGGATTTTTGCTTGCGGCAGTGTTTCTGGCAGGCTGTTCAACTTTTAGTTCTTCATCCAATCTTACAAATTTTACAGAAAATCTTAAAAAAAACAGTTTTGAATATGTGCCGGAAATTGTTGAATGGAGCGAACTTTATCCTGGGTTTTCCTATTTTTATTACGAAAACAAAAATTTTCCCCTCCGCTACCACTGTGTAAAAGTTGATTTAAAAAATCCAGAGTTGAAAATTTCCGGTTATCCTAAAAAGGAAGAGGAAATTCATCAGGGCATAACTGTAAAAAGCCTTAATTCAAAACTAAAAAAAGAAAATAAAAATAGTGAAAATAAACCTTCCTTTCAAATGATTGTAAACACTTCTCCTTTTGCAGGAAAAAACGGTAAGTGGGATATTTATGCTCATATTTTTTCGTACAGAAATATTGTAGGAATTCATAAAGTTGAAAACAAAATTTTTTCCAAATCTGTTCCAAAATACGCGGCCATTGCCTTTAAAAGCGACAATAAGGCTGTAATTTTTGACAGTCAGAGAAGTGATGAAGAATTTTCCGATTATCATGCTGTTTTCGGTGGATTTTTTACAACTCTCCGGGATTTTCAAATCCGAAAATTTCCTCAAATTCAAGATTCAAGGACAGCATTCGGTTTAACTCAGGACGGTTATACTCTTTTTGTGCTGATTGTAGAGGCTGAGCGAAAACATTATAGCCGTGGTCTGTCTTATCCTGAATGTTCCGAAATTTTTTTGAAGTTGGGAGCGGCGGATGCCATTCAAATGGACGGTGGCGGCTCGGCCTGTCTTTTTATAAACGGAAAAAACTATCTTTCGTACAGTACAATCCGAAAAAATGCTTCATTTATTGTTTTTGAACAATAAAAAATTGATGTTAAATTTTTCCGTCGGCGTATAAATTCTCCCATATAATTGACGGTAACTTTTTTATAAAGTATATTTTACTTATGGGTGTAGTTACGAGTCAGCAGATTCAGCGGTATTACGATCAATACCGTGATTCTGAAGTTACTTTTACAAAAGATATAATTAAAGCCATAGGTCTTGACCCCAGGCAAATATATATAAAGTGCAACAAGGGGCAGTGGCCCTGCATAATAAACTCAACTTCTTTTCAACAGGCTAAAATTATTGTAGGTCTTAAGGGCGGTGCGTATCAGGCACTGGCAGACAAATCTACAACAGGTATAAACCTTCGTTTTTGTTTTTTTGAATCGGACAATCAGTTAATGAGTTTTTTTGTTGCCGGTCATGTTACAAATATTGTTCCCTACATGAACTCAAATGAACTGGTTATTATAACTCTAACATTTACCCAAAGGCCTCCCGACGACCTTATTGAAGTTATGGGCCGTCTGCTGGAAGCCAATTCAAATGCCATTCGCCGGCGGGAAGAGCGTATTCTTATTAACGACGATTCCAAGCGAAAATTAAGTCTTGTCCGGGAAGAAGCCATTATTCTTGTTCAGAATGTTCCCCGCCATTGTATTGTAAGGGATTTATCTTTCTGCGGGGCAAAAATCATTCTTCTGGGGCTTTCCCAATTCCTTAAAAACAAGCCGGCAGCCCTCCGCCTGGAATTCGACGATCCGCAGGAAACAATTCAGCTTGGCGGTGTAATTGTTTCAACAGATACAATAGAAGGCCGAAAGGATATTGTTGCAGCAAACATGAGTTTTTCAGAAAAACTTGTTCCTCTTTCCTATAAACTTCACATCAACAATTATCTTACTGCTGTAAGAAAAAATCAGCTTTCGGCCAGTGACCAGATTGCCATTCAGCGGGAAAAACAGGCTAAAATGGCTCAGGCACAGGCTCAAAATTCAACAAAGGCTTCTGTCGGAAAGATCGTTCAGGAAAAGCGAACCGAAGAACAGGTTGAAAGTCAAACGGTTCTGCAAAAAACTGCGGAAAGCCGCTAAAATCAAAAAAAAATTGCAGCAAAAAATTAAAACTTTTTATGCCCGCATTTTGTCAGGAAAATTTTATGAAACAGAATAGTCCACTGGATACAGTTTATTTTATTACTTTGGGAGAAGACTTTAAATTCTCTGAGCAGGCAATGCATATTGATCCTTCAATTCCACTGCCCGTTCAAAAAAAAGATAAGGATGCTCCCGGAACTTTTAACATGGCCGAACTTACAGAAGAGCAGATTCTTGCCGGTCTTCTTACAGTTATGGCTTACGATTCCGACAATAAAAACATTCTCTATTACCGGTCACTTTTAAAAAAAGCCCGTCCTAATTTAAAAGCTGAATTAACGGAAGCTGCCATTTTAAAAACAAAGAACGAAGATTTTGAACTGGCAGAAGAAATTTTTGCGTCGTTAAGGGGATTCGACCCGGAAGACATTGCAACGGTTTTGAATACAGCTCTTTTTTTGGATCAAAGAGGTGATTTTTACCGGCAGTCCGGTCTTACAGACGATGCCGACGCCTGCGACGAAGAAGCACTTTTTTATTATAAACAGGCCATGGATGCAGAACCTGCCGTACCGGATGCTTTTTTTAATGCAGGATTTTTCTATCTTAAAAAGCGAAATTTTGTCGAAGCAAAAAGTGTTTTTGAAACATATCTTGCCTTAACTTGCGAAGAGTCCGACGAAGATATGGGCGAAAACGGTGTATACAAAAAAAACAGAGCCCAGGAAATTCTTAATGACATTGCCAACAGAAGTCTGGAAGATGAACATTTTTCGGCAGCCTACAGATTGATTGACAGCGACAAGGTTGAAGAAGGTCTGGAAGAAATAAGGCTTTTTATTACAAAAAATCCTCATGTATGGAATGCGTGGTTTATGCTGGGCTGGGGGTTACGAAAGGCTGGCAGGTTTGAAGAGGCTTTAAAGGCATTTGAAAAAGCTCTTTCTCTTGAAGGCGGCAAAACAGCCGACACTTACAACGAACTTGCAATCTGCTGCATGGAACAGAACCTTACAGACGAAGCAAAAAAATATTTGTTACAGGCTCTTTCAATGGAACCGGAAAATACAAAAATCATTTCAAATCTGGGGTATGTTGCCTTAAAACAAGGCGATCCTTCTCTTGCAGCCAGTTATTTTCAGACAGTGCTGGAGTATGACCCGGACGATAAAATTGCAGCGTTAGAACTTCAAAATCTTGATGTGTAAAAAATCAAACTGGAAAATTTTAATGCCGGATATAAGGAGAAACTTAAAATGAAACTGAAAAAATTTTTTTTCATTCTTGCTGTTTTATGTTTTTCCTTTTCCGGCTGTGCACAGAAACTTCCTGTAGAAAAAATATATATATGCCGTCAGGATGGAACAAAAGTTCCTGTAAAGGTGGAAGTGGCAAAAACTGCTGAACAGAGAAACCGCGGGTTTATGGAGCGGAAATATATTCCCGATGGTACCGGAATGATTTTTGTTTTTGAAAAGGATCAAATTTTAAGTTTTTGGATGAAAAACACTCCTCATCCTCTTTCCATAGCCTTTATAGACAGCAACGGAAAAATCCGCGATATATTTCAAATGACACCATATTCCCTTGCCTCTGTTTCAAGTACAACAAGTGTCCGCTACGCTCTGGAAGTTCCGCAGGGGTGGTTTAAAAAAGAAGGCATAAAAGAAGGTGATTATTTAACAAAGGAAAAGTAAATGCACCTTTTTAAAGACTGTCGAGAAAATCTTCTACGGTCTTTTCTTCGTAAGTTTTCTGCACTCCGGATTTTTCTTCCAGAGCCTTTAGTTTTTGCGCATCAATGTATTTTAAGGTAAGGGGTTTTTCCAGACTCATTATGGTTTTTGAATCGCTCCATTTTGCAAGGGAAGGGTTAATTTCTGCCGGCGTGCCGTATTTTTTTGCAAGGGAAGAATAAATTCCGAAATAGTCAAGTTTTTCTTTGTTAAGGTTCAGCGTAATGGAAAAAAGTTTTCCGTCAATAAACTGAAACCAGCATCTTGAAAAAAACGAATAGGGATTTTTTGAGGCATCTGTTTCGATTATTGTTTCTTTGGTGGAAGGAAGAAGACTTACATCTCTGTCGCCCCTGTACCCGAAGTCAGAATTTTTTTTAAGTTCAGTTTTTACTTCTTCTACGGACATTCCCAGCTTAACAGTTCCGTATCCTGCAGGAAGAGAAAAAACGCAGAAAGAACAGATAAAAAAAATGCAGAGAAAAAGATTTTTTTTAATTTCTGTATTTTTCAAAGAAAATCTCCTTTTTGCCGAAAGTTTTTGTTTGCCAGCCGTAAAATTAAAAAAACTAGTTAAAGGCTTTTATAGTAGATTGCTTCCTGAAAAAAGCAGCCTGTTTTATAAGTTCAAGACAGTCCGGCACAAAAATTTTATCCTGAACGATTTTTATGTGAGGATCGCTCATAAAGGAATAAAGGTTCAGCTTTTGTTCCTGCTGGGTAAGCCCGCACATTGTTGCAATATCCTGAACAGTAAGATCTGTCTGGTAAGAAGTTTTACCTTTTTGGGCAAAAGTAATTTTTGATTTTTCAACTTGAAGGGCCAGCATATCAAGCATTTTTTCCAGCGGCGATTTTATAAGGCTGTTGGCCAGCTGCCTCTGCATTACAAAAAGTCGTTCTGCAAGCATTGTTGTAAGGCGGGCAACAAGTTGCGGCTGTGTAGAAACCATCTGGTTAAAGTTAGATTTATTTACTGTCATAAGGCGACATTCTTCTTCGGCAATGGCACTGGCAGAGCGTGGTTTGTTTTCTAAAAGAGCCATTTCACCAAACATATCGCCTTTTTTTAAGATTGCCAGAGTAACTTCCGTTCCATCGACGATTTTTGAAATTTTAACTTTGCCTTCCTGAATAATAAACATGTCGGCACCGCTTTGGTTTTCCGAAAAAATCATTGTGTTTTTTGGATATACCCGCAGCAAATCCTGATTAGATTCAAAATAAACGGCTCGGCTGGAATTTCTTAACGCCATAAATCGTTTTTTTGCTTCCATAACATTATCGCCTTTTGGATTGGCACGGATGTACTGGTAATAGGCAAAAATTGCAATGTTCGGCTGCTTTATTTTATCGTAATAAAGTGCAACTTTAAAAATCTGCTCGGAAGATTGAATGGATGAATTGTTAAGTGTTGCCTGTACCAAAGTGTCGTTCATCTGCCGCATTCTGTTTGCAAATGTGCGGATAATTTTCATAGCTACAGGAGTGTTTTTTTCGATAAGTTCAGGATATTGGTCTCTGGGAACAGAAATACATACAACATCAGAAATTGCAATGGCCGTATCAATTTGAGAATGATTGGACATGCAGGAAATAACGCCGATAAAATCACCCTGCCCCAAAATTTCTGGCGACATGCCGGGAATTTGGTTTTGGCGCTGAATACGCACTTTGCCGTTCTGTATAATGTAAAAACGGTCGTTCTGAGTTTTTCCCTCAACAATAATGTAGGAGCCGGCCCTAAAACTGACAAATTGTAACTGAAGCACTTTATATCTCCGCCAGAATGCATAATTTGACCCGGAATTAAACTGTCCGAAAATCACGCACTGAATATTATAACAAATGAACTTTATATTGTAAGTATCGGAAAAAAAATATACAGAGTAAACTCATTATAAAAAAAATTAACGAAGAGACTTTTTGCGAGGCTATCTGTACAAAATTAAATGTAAATAATTTCCGGTTCCAGAATAATTCCTGTTTTTTCTTTTACAGTTTTTATTACAAAATCCCTGAGCATAAAAAAATCGCTGCCGTTAGCTTTATTCTGCGGATTTATAAAAAAATTTCCGTGCCAGGGGGCAATTTGAGCTCCACCAATAGAAAAACCTTTAAGACCACATTCATCAATAAGTTTGCCGGCAATAAGATTTTTTTCGGGAATGTTTTTAAATGCAGAACCGGCGCTGGGAGAGCGGAAATGCCCCATGGATTTTCTTTTTTCCAGAGTTTCCTGAGCTTCTTTTTCGTTAAAGCCAGAAACAACATTAAAATTTCCAGATAAAATTATTTTTGAGGGGGAAGTCTCCCCCTGCGCGTCCACTTTGTTGGCCGCTACCCCCTCTGCGGGGAATTCTGCCTGGTTTTCACCCCGCAACGCCCCAGTATTTTTTGTGTTAAAAAAAGATTTTTTATAAGACCAGTCGCTGCTGCAAAAAGAATAGTTTTTTTTGCAAAGGGAAGGAATTTCAAGGTAGCAGACTTCTTTTAAAACATCACTTACAGAAAGAGAAAAGCATGTGGCATTCATAAAAACAGCACCGCCAACAGTGCCGCTTAGCCCGGAAAATCGTTCCAGCCCGCCAAGATTGTTTTTTTTGCAGAAATCCAAAATTTTTCCCCAGGAAGTTCCTGCCTGCACGGAAAGAATAAAATTACCGGCTTCGGGAGTTTTTATTAAATCAATTCCAGAAAGTTTTCTTGTGGAAAGAACAATGTCTGTTCCTTTTTCGCTGAAAATAACATTGCTTCCTCCCCCAAGAACAAAAAAATTAAGTTTAAGTTCATGGAATTTTTTTACGGCATATACAAGGCTTTCGGTGTTTTCCGGTTCAACAAAAAAATTTGCCTTGCCGCCGGCACAAATCGTTGTATGTTTTGAAAGGCTTTCATTTTTTTTTACAGTGCCCTGAAAATCATTATTATTGAACAGAAACTCAAATTCACTTAAAATCATATTCAAATTATATCAAATTTTACATGGCAATTTCATTGGATATTACCGTAAATAAAAAATATTTTAGAGGCAGAGCAATGAGTTTAAAATTATACAATACCATGGGTCACAAAGTTGAAGAATTTATTCCTGTAACACCTGGTTATGTGGGTTTTTACGGCTGCGGACCTACTGTATATAACTATGCACATATCGGTAATCTTCGGGCCTATGTATTTCTGGACATTCTGGACAAAACCCTTACATATTTAGGCTACGACATTAAGCATGTAATGAATATTACAGATGTGGGTCATCTTACCGGAGATGCAGACGACGGCAAAGACAAAATGGTAAAAACAGCAGAAGAAAGGCATCAGTCTGTACTGGAAGTTGCAAAATTTTACACAGATGCATTTATGAAAGACATTGATGCACTTAATATCCGTCATCCAGATGTAATATGCAAGGCTACGGAACATATTGACGATATGATTCAGCTTATAAAAAAACTGGAAGAAAACGGACACACTTATTCTGCCGGCGGAAACCTTTATTTTGACATTTCGACATATCCCGACTACGGAAAACTGGCATGCCTTAACCTTGATGAATTAAAGGCTGGAGCAGGCCGGCGAAAAGTTTCCGTTATCGACGAAAATAAACGCAATCCCAGCGATTTTGTTCTCTGGTTTACAAAGTCAAAATTTGAAGATCAGGCTATGACATGGGACAGTCCGTGGGGAAGAGGTTATCCAGGCTGGCATATTGAATGTTCTGCCATGAGCATGAAATATCTTGGAAAGCACATAGATATTCATACCGGCGGAATTGACCATGTTCCTGTTCACCATACAAACGAAATTGCTCAGTCAGAAGGCAGTTTTTCTGAAGAAGATAGAAGCAAAGGCCCGTGGGTAAAATACTGGCTTCATAACGAATTTCTTGTTATTGAAGGCGGAAACAAAATGTCCAAGTCTTCCGGAAATTTTCTTCGTCTTCAGACTCTTTTGGACAGAGGTTACAGCGCTCTGGATTACAGGTTTTTCCTTTTAGGCGGACATTACCGCAAGCAGATTTTCTTTTCGTGGGATGCCATGGATTCTGCAAAAAACGGAAGGAATGCCCTTAACGAAAGAACGGCAAAACTTATTTCAAAAGCCGCTCTGGAAGAAAAAATTAATTTAACAAAAGAAAACTTTAAAGATATTTTGCAGAAAATTGCTCTGGAAAACGGCGAAGACGAAAATATTCAGAAATTTAAAGAAGGGCTGGAAAACGATCTTGCAACTCCAATGGCACTGGCTGCAATGCAGAAGGCTTCCAACGGCAAAGGCATAAAGGCATCTCAGGCTTTGGCAGATATTTTTGTTATGGACAGTGTGCTTTCTTTAAGCGTAATTGAAAATGCTCTGGAAATTGCCGGCGAAAAAATATGTGCCAGTGTTGCGGTACAGGAAAATTCTTCTGATGATAAGGATGCTCAGGAAATTAATGCCCTTGTTGCAGAAAGAACGGAAGCAAAAAAAGCAAAAGATTTTAAAAGAGCCGATGAAATTCGGGAAATTCTTACGGCAAAAGGTATTACAGTTACAGATACTCCTGCAGGACCTGTCTGGAAAAGAAATTCTTAATATCGGCAGATTGATTTTGCAGGATTTTTTTTGGCTTAGGTTATGGAAGGGCAGCCGAAGGCTGTTGGGCTTTGCCCAATGGAGCGTTTAGCGGAACCCTGGAACAACCGACGGCAGCTTTTGCTGCCGGAAGCCCCGAATTTAAAAAAAAAATAAAAAAAACTGTAACTTTCGGGAGAAAAAGTGTTTAGTAATATTGTGGATAGCAGCAAGATATTGGACACCGGGAATCCTGCAGATTTTCGTCAGATTTATAACGAAACTATGATCCTCCTATTAAAAATTTCATGGCGCATTGTAAATGACGAAGATGCTGCAGAAGACCTTGTTCACGATTCTTATATTAAGGCTACAGAAAAGAGAATGGTTTTTCCTTCCATGGAAGATGCTAAATTCTGGCTTATCCGCGTTGTAAAGAATGCTTCCCTAAATTATGCAAAGCGCAAAACAAGAGAGCGTAATGCGTACAGTAAAGCTCTTTACGAAGACAAAAGGCAGCAAACCTCCGGTGAAACAGATTATCTTAAAAAAGAAACCCGCAAAATTACATCGGAGGCGTTGTCTAAATTATCTAAAAATTTACGGGAAGTTATTATTTTAAGGGAATATGGCGATCTTAATTATAAAGAAATAGGTAAAGTTCTTGGCATTACAGAAGGAAATGTAAAAATCCGGATGTTCCGTGCCAGAGAACAGCTGGAAAAACTTATTGGAGGCGAAGATGTCTACTTGTCCTGAGAAAGAGCTTATTTCAGTTTATATTGATGGTGAAATGCCGGAAAAATTTGTAAAAGATTACGAACAGCATCTTTTTAATTGCAGCGATTGCCGCAGGGAATACGAAAAAATGCTTGGTATTTCCAAAATTCTTAGGAGGGAGCAGGAGGCTTTTAATTTGCCGGATGCTTACCTTGATGAAAGTTTTAAGCGGCTTCAGACAAAAATGAATTATGCAAAAAATGTAGGATCTGAATCAAGAAAACCTGTTTCTTTCCATTCCCGCTGGGTTGTTCCTTTTGCTGCCGCTGCGGCTGTTTTTGCTGTTATGGTTGCGCCGGCTTCTTTAAAAAACAAAACATCGCAGGTGGGTGAAGTTAAGGCTATTGCAAGAACTCATATAAAGCCTCTGGCAGAAAACCGGGTGGTTGTAGACGGCAATATTGATAAAACAAAAATAGTTAATGTACTGGGCTCTCAGGATTCTGAAGAAGAATATAATTCTGTGCAGAATAATGGTGCAGGGCAGAAAGTAATAAGGGCTACAAATATGGCATCGTTTTATGGTGGTTTTTCCGATATAGATGTTTTCCGCCCGGACTTTAATAATTCGCCTGTCTCTGTTAAAATAGAAATTCCGAATTTCTATAACATTCCAGAGAACAAGGCAGAAAACTTTGAAAACCGCTGATTCGTTTAAATATTTTTTCAGAAAATATCCGTTTTTTAGGGTTGGAACGATTCTTGTTTCAATCCTTGCTGTTTTGCTTGTTATTTCCTTTATAACATATAAATCGCGGAAAATTCCTGTAATTGCGTCTGTAACGCCTCCTATAGGTTCTCCCGGCGACATAATGATAATTTATGGGGAGAACTTTGGTTCGGTGCGTACTACTTCGGATTATGTAGAAGTAGGGGGCAGCAGAATAACTGCCAGCGGCTATATTTTGTGGCAGGACAATCAAATAAAAATAGTTCTTCCCTCTAATGTTCAGGATGGACTTGTAATTGTGGCAACTAAGGCCGGTAAATCAAAACCAGGTTTTTTTGCCAATGAAGCCGGCATTCCTGTAGAAGTTCCGCCGGACACAAAAACAACTTTGCCGGTAATTACAAATGCTTCCCCTTCATCTCAAAGTATTGGTAAACTTGTTACTATTACCGGTACGAATTTTGGTACTATTAGGGGCGGCGGAAAAGTATATTTTTCGGCAGGTTTTAAAGAGCAGAATCCGGGACAGAATTCGGGAGAAGAAGAAAGTTTTATTGCCTGCAGCGATGATAATTTTGATTTTGAATATTGGTCTGATTCTGAAATTCATGTTCGTGTGCCGGAGGGGGCTGTTTCGGGGCAGGTTTATGTTCAGACTGAAAAAGGAAAAAGCAATTTTTTTCCGGCTGAAGTAAAATTTTCTGCCGGCAAAAAAACTTATTCTTCAAAGAAAACATATCTTATTCATGCGGGAACAGATATTATGGATTCCGGTTCTAAGCAGAATACGGCCGTTACACTGCGCGTTCCTTATCCGCCTGTTTTTGCAGGTCAAAGTGCTGCGCGGCTTACAGAATGTAATCCGGAACCGGCTTTTGAACATTATCAGAATACAATAATTCATCAATCTCTTCTTCCAAAAACTGGTGACAGAGTAAAAAGGTTTGAGCATAGTTTTGTTGTAGAAGTGTATTCTGTGGCTTCTTCGGTAAACTCTAAGAATGTAAGGCCTTTTTCCGAAAAGAACAGGATTTTGTATAAAAATTTTACTGCTTCCGATTCCCTTATTAAAAGTGATGATGAAGAAATTGTTCAGTTTGCAAAGAAGATTATAAAAAAAGAAACGAATCCTTATGTGCAGGCAAAGATTATTTATGATTACATGATTGATAATTTTAAAATTTCCGAAAAGCTGAGGAAAAACGGAGCTGACCCAAAGGATTTGCTTAAAAAAGAAAAGGGCGATGCCTACGATTTTGCAGTTATGTATACAACGCTTCTTAGGGCGGTGGGAATTCCAGCTGTTCCGTTAGGAGGAATTCTTGTTGATTCGGAAATGCAGAATAAAAATCACTGGTGGTGTGAATTTTACATCGAAAATTTTGGCTGGTTTCCTGTTGATGTTGCGTTAGGTGCCGGTTTGGAATATAAATCGTTCCGCCCTGTAGAAAATCCTAAAGAATTTTATTTTGGCAATTTAGACAGCCAGCATATTGCTTTTTCCAGAGGTTTTAACGAATTAAAGCCTTCCATCGCAAACAGCAATGTGGTTTACAGAGATAGAACTTATGCCCTGCAGTCTATATGGGAAGAATCTTCCGACGGAAATGTAAATTACAGTTCGTTGTGGAATAATCCTGTTGTTGAGGGAATTTATTAGGGGAATTGAGCGGAGAAACGGCAGGAAATCTGCAGAAATGAACTTTTCAGATTTATACTTCTGATTTTCACTTCTGCAGTTTTTCTTTAAAACGATTTTCTGTAAATTTCCAGAATGTCCGGTTTTTTGGTTTTTCTTGGGTTTACACAGATGTTGCCGCTTTTCATGGCATCGTCGGCCATCTGGTCTAGGACTTTTGCAAAGGCATTTTCGTCGATTCCAGCTTCTTTTAGAGTGGCAGGAATTTTTAACTTTTCGTTAAGTGACCTTAACTCTTTTTTCAGCATTGAAGGCAAAAACTCTTCTTTTGCAACAGGATTTTTGCAGATACAGCGGTATATCTGAAAATACTTGTTTTTGATTTCAGCATTTTCTGCCGCTTTTTCGTTGAACTCCACAACCTGAGGCAAAAGTATTGCATTTGCAACGCCGTGGGGAACATTAAAAAATGCGCTTATCGGATGGCTCATGGCGTGAACATTTCCAAGCCGGGCGTGGCTAAAGGCAATTCCTGCAAAAAGGGAGCCTGCCATCATGTTTTCGGCTGCCTTTGCATTTTTGCGGTCGGCGGCGTATTCCAGAATTGAAGCACCTATAAGTTCCAAAGCTCGCAGAGAAAGCATTTCGGAAAAAGGACTTGCGGCCTTTGAAAGGTAGGATTCCAGAGCGTGAATCATTGCATCAACTCCGCAGGCTGCTGCCGTTCCTTCCGGCACAGTGTAAATAAGTTCCGGGTCAAGAATAGCAGCATCTGGCAGAATATGGCTGGAAGCAACTGTAAGCTTGTAGTTTCTGGAATGGTCTGTAATAACAGAAAAAGCCGTTACTTCGCTTCCAGTTCCTGCAGTTGTGGGAATTGCAATCATTGGAACTACAGGGCCGGGAACTTTTCCTGCTCCTTCGTAATCCGTTATTTTCCCGCCGAAAGAGGCAAGAACAGCCACGGCCTTTGCCACATCCAAAGGAGAGCCGCCTCCAAAAGCTACGATAAAATCAGCCCCGCTTTCCAAAAAAACAGCAGCCGCTTTTTCCACAGTCTCTACAGAAGGATTGGCTTCCGTTTTACAGAAAGAGGCACTTTCAATTCCACTAGCCTTAAGGGCGGCGGAACATTTTGCCACAAGACCGATTTTTTCCAGATGGGGTCCGCTTATTATAAGAGCCTTTTTTTTGCCCAGTTTTGCCGCTGCTTCCGGGAGTTTTAAAAGGCTTTTTGCCCCAAAGATTATATTCTGCGGAATTGAAAATGAAAAATCCATGACCTTCCCCTACAGCTCCTGCATAACTTCCGATAAAATGCTGAATGCTTTGTCGCAGTCTTCTTCCGTAATAATAAGAGGCGGAATCATACGGATTGTATGGGCACCTATTGCCGTAATAAGCAGATGTTTTTCAAGACACTTGTGCTTTACTTCAACTCCGTTTACAGAGTCGTCAAATTCCACGCCTACTAAAAGTCCCTGATGGCGCACTTCCTTTACATGAGGCAGTTTTTCAAGTTTGGCGGCAAAATAGTCCCCCATTTTTTTTGCGTTTCCTGCTAAATCCCTGTCCAAAAGTTCATTTACTTCTGCCAAGGCAGCCGCACAGCTTACAGGGTGACCGCCAAAAGTTGTACCGTGACTTCCTGCAGTAAAGGCTTTTGCAACTTCTGCACTGGCACATATTGCACCAATTGGCATTCCGCCGCCAAGAGCCTTTGCCATTGAAACAATATCTGGTTTTATTCCGTAGTTCATAAAACTCATAACAGCCCCAGTTCTGCACCAGCCTGTCTGAACTTCGTCAATTAAAAGAAGCATTCCCTTTTCGTCGCAGAATTTTCGGAGTCCCTGCATAAATTCTTTTGTTGCAGGATGAACGCCGCCTTCCCCCTGAACAGGCTCAACCATAATGGCGATTGTGTTTTCCGTGCATGCGTTTTTAAATGCTTCCAGATTGTTGTATGGAGCGTAAGAAAAACCGTAAGTCATAGGACCAAAACCAACCTGACAACCGTTTCCTGGCTGACCTGTTGCACTCATTGCACCGAAAGTTCTTCCGTGGAAACCCATTTTTGCCGTAACAATGTGGTACTTGTTTGGACCGTATTTTTCGATTCCGTATTTTCTTGCCATTTTAATCATAGCTTCGTTGGCTTCGGTACCAGAGTTCTGGTAAAAAATTTTATCCATTCCTATTGTGGTACAGATTTTTTCTGCAAGAAGAGCCTGTGGTATGGTGTATGGATAGTTAAAAGTGTGCATAATGTCCTTTACCTGGTCGATAACGGCGGACACAACTTTTTCGTTGCAGTTTCCGGCGCTGTTTACTGCAATTCCAGCATAAAAATCCAGATAAGGTTCACCTTTTTCATCGTAGATGTACTGGTCTTTTGCCGTTTCAGCAATAAAATCAAACCGCTCGTAAGTTTCAATCATGTATTTTGAAACCTTGTCTTTAATGTCCTGAGCTGTTAATCCTGTGTCTTTAAGTTTCATTTATTTTTCCTCCATTTTGTTGTTTTTTTACGGGCGGCTTTTGCTCCGCAAAATGCGAGAAATGCAATGCATTTCTCGTGAAGAGTTTGCATCGCAAACTCTCGCTATCCGCCCTTCGCCTGTTCGGCTCATCATAAAAAGAATAAGGCAAAGCCTTCTTCTTTTTACGACTGCTTCGCAGGGGCTTCTATCCTTGCCGCACTATCAGCCGTCAGCCGTTTAAATCAACTCTTTTACCTTTAAAAGGTGTTTTACCATTTCTACACAGCCGTCAATTCCGATTTTTTCGCTGTTCAGGGTGATGTCGTAATTGACCGGGTTTGTCCAGTAGTTTCCGCCGGTGTAGTACTCGTAATAATCTGCCCGGAATTTGTCGGTCTGGGAAATTGTTGCAGCCGCTACTTCCGCAGTTACGCCCATTTTTTCCATGGTGCGTTTTAAGCAGAAGTCGCGGGGAGCTTCTACATAAACGCTTACAACCCTGGGATTGCCCCGAAGAACAAAGTCGGCGCATTTTCCCACGATTACGCAGCTTTCGTTTTCTGCAAGGTTTTTTATTATTTTGCTCTGATACTCAAAAAGTTTATCGTCGCTTACAAATTTTTCGTTGCGGGCAATGTAACTTTTTGATTTTGGAAGGCCTTTTAAAAAACTTGAAAAGCCTCCCCGGCTTCTTATTTTTTCGTCTACTTCCCGGAACACTTCTTCGTCAAGGCCGCTCATCTGGCTTGCAAGGGTAAGGATTCTGTTTTCGTAACAGTTTATTCCCAAATCCTTTGCAAGTTTTGCTGCAATTTCCTTTCCCCCTGTTCCAAACCCTCGGGCAAAAGTTACTGTAAAATTTTCTTTGTTTTCTGACATAAAACCACCTCGCTTTTTTTAGCCTGCCAAATACCTTTTAAGGAATTCACGGGATCTTGGATTTTTTGGATTTGTAAAGAATTCTGCCGGAGTCGTGTCTTCTGCCACATATCCCTGATCCATAAAAATCGTCCTTGTGCTTACATCCCTGGCAAACCCCATTTCGTGAGTTACGATAACCATTGTAAGGCCGGTGTCTGCCAGTTCCTTCATGGTTGTTAAAACTTCCCCAACCATTTCCGGATCCAGGGCAGAAGTAGGCTCGTCAAAAAGCAGAACTTCCGGGTTCATGCAAAGACTTCTTGCAATGGCGACCCGCTGTTTTTGTCCGCCGCTTAACTGGGCAGGCTTTGCGTTGATGTAGGGTGCCATTCCCACTTCTTTAAGGTGCTTTATTGCCCGCTGGAAAGATTCTTCCTTTGAAAGGTGAAGAACTTTTCTTGTGCAGAGCATGCAGTTTTCAAGAACTGTATAATTGTTAAAAAGGTTGAAGGACTGAAAGCACATTCCCACTTTTGAGCGGAAAAGGTTTATGTCTTTCTGGGAATCCCGCACTTCCTTTCCGTGGAACAAAACTTTTCCCGAACTCTGGTGTTCCAGCTTGTTTATACACCTGAGCAAAGTAGATTTTCCGCTTCCTGAAGAGCCAAGAATACATATTACTTCGCCTTTTTCTATGTCTATGTCAATTTTTCTTAAAACTTCATGCTTTCCGAAGGACTTGCTAAGTTCCTTTATTTCTATAATCTTTTCTGCCATTTTACTTTCTCCCTCTTATTCGCCGTCGTTAAGATATTCAACTGCCAGAACATAGTCTGCCTTGTCCTGCATTTTTTTCTCTACAAAGATGAATATTTTGTTGAATACAAAGCAGATGACAAAATAAATTGCGGCTATAACAAGGTATGATTCAAAGTACTTGTAGTAGTTGCCGCCTACTGTTTTTGCCGCCATAAAAAGTTCCTTTACGGCAATTACATTTAAAACCGAAGTCATTTTTAGGTTTGTAAGGAAAGTATTTGCCATTTCTGGAATGATGTTTTTAAATGCCTGTGGAAGGACTACATAAATCATGGTTTTAATTGGGCTCATTCCCATTGCCCATGCTCCTTCCCGCTGTCCTTTATCGATGGAACCGATTCCGCCTCTAACTGTTTCTGCCATGTAGGCTCCTGTGTTCAACACTGTAACAAGAATACCTGCAAAAACCGGGCTCATCTGTGCACCTATGGGAGTCTGCCTAAGTCCGTAGTATACAATCATCGCCTGAACTATCATCGGGGTGTCGCGGAAAATTTCTACATAAACGGTGGAAATTCCCTTAAAGGCGCGGATTATAATCTTTTTTACGGGATTGTCGTTCTGGGTTATTTTTGAATCCTGAATTACGCCGATTACAAAGCCCAGGATAAATCCAAGGATTGTTCCTACAACAGCAATGTAAAGGGTAATCCAGGTGCCTTCTATGAACATGCCGGAATATTTTTTTGCCAGGAAAAAGACCCAGCCGAAGGTGTTTGTAGGATTTGTTTCCATTGTTGTCTCCTGTAAAAAGTTTGTTTTTTTTCCGTTGTTTAGGGGTTTTAGGGGAAGGCTTTTGCCTGCCCCTAGGCGAAGGGGGTGTGGTGAAGGCACGACAAAGCGGAACAAGTGGCAAAGTTTACTTTGACATTTGTGAAGCGACTCGTGACTGAACCCAGGGGGAAGGCTTTCCCCCTTACCCTTAATTTAGTTTGCTGCAGGCTGCTGGAGAATTACCTTGTTCATAAGTTCATCCATTTTTGACTTCTGGTTCCAGCCGATTTCGTCCAGTGCTTTCTGAAGCTTATCCCGGAGGGCTGTGTCTGATTTTCTTGTGGCGATGCAGACATTTACCATAGGACCGTCGCCTGTAAAGGTATCGTCTTTTGCAAGGCGGATTATTTTAAGACCTTTGTTTGTCATAAGGGCACTCTGGGCTGTAGGCAAATCTACAACTACCACATCTGCCACATCGTTGGAAACTGCCATAAAACATTCTGATGTAGTTTCGTAATTTCCCGGTTTTACGGCTCCCGGCACCTGTTCAAGAAGAGGAACCCAGCCTGTTCCCAGCTGTGTTGTAAGGCGCACTCCCTTTCCTGCCAGTTCGCTTAAACCTTTTACTTCTGCGTAAGGTCCTCCGGCTTTTACAACGATACAGTTATCCCGGTAGTAGTAGGGTTCTGTAAATGAGTATGCAAGTTCCCGCTCTGCAGTTTTTCCCATTCCGGCGATGATGCAGTCGTAGTCGCCGACATCCATGCTGATTCCGATTGAAGACCATTCGCTTTTGTGAATTTCCAGTTCCATTCCCAAGTGTTCGGCAAGCATTTTTGCCACTGCCACATCGTAGCCGTAAGCGTAGTATTTTTCTTTGTAGATTGGCACTGCTTCCGTTCCGTCGGGCGTTGTTTTTGAATCCTGAGTCCAGTTAAAAGGAGCATAGGCACATTCCATTCCAACTCTGAGAAGCGGTTTTGATGATGTTGATTTTTTTTCTTTGCAGTCAGAAAGGCACAGGGCGGAGGCAAGAACAAGAGCAAGTGTTCCTGCAGTTTTTGTAAGTGTTGAAGTTTTCATTTTAGCACCTCGCAAAATTGTTTTTGTCAAAAAAAAAGACGCCCTGGATTTTTTTCCAAAGCGCCTTTGCTTTTTATGGCTTTACTATATAAAACTGCTGAAAGATTTTCATTGTTCATTATGCACTATGGCAATGTGTATTTTAAACAAATAGGGTGGGGCTGACCGTCGCGGCTTTTAAACATACATCATTCTTTTTACATAGATGCAGTTTATTAAATCCAGAAGTTCCACATAGTCGCTGAGAGGAAAGGACACAAGCTCTTCGATTTTTTTTAAGCGGTATTGAAGGGTGTTTCGGTGGATAAAAAGGTCGTCGGCAGTGTCGGCAATGGAAAAGCCGTTCAGGTAGTAAGCCCAGCAGGTTTCCACAAGTTCCGTTCCGTTTGCGTGGTCGTATTCTTCCAGCGGGCGGAGTTTTTCTGTGCAGTATTCGAGAATTTCCCCCTGATTTCCGCTGTTGAACATAAATTTGTAAAGCCCCATAACGCTGGCGCTGATTACCTTTTTGTTTTTTGAGCGGGGAAGACAGTCTTTTTTTGGAATAAGATTTTTTGCCTGCTGGTAGCTTTTTGAAAAATCGGCGGGGTTTGTGCTGGCAGAACCTAGAATACAGGTGCTGCGGAAAAGTCCCTTAAAACGGGGAAGACTGTCCAGTTTTTGAAGGACTGTTTCTATTTCCTTTTCTGCGGACTTGTCGCTTTTTGCCTCGAAGAGGAGGACAAATTTGTTGAGGAATTTCATAAAAAGGGGGTGGCATTCCATTTTTTCTACATCGTGGTTAAGGCAGTTTGCGTAGTATTCGTAGTTGTGCTCGTCAGTTTCCAGATTCATTCCGTAGGTTCTGTCCACAACGATGATTCCCACCCGGTAAGGCTTTGTAAAGTCCAGCCCGAACTGGGCGGAAATTTTTTCGATATAGCGGGAATTTATGTCGTAGCCGAAAAGCAGGTTGTAAAGATAATCCCCAGTCTTTTTAATTTTAAGTTCGTCGGCAACAAGAAGGTTTCCAATGCTCTGGTCAATATCAACAAAACTCGCCCCTTCCCAGCGGACATAAAACAGTGGAAGGTGAACTTCGTTGGCCCAGTCAATAAGTTCCTGAGGAATTTTTTCCTTATCCTCTATTACAGAAATTCCAAGACCGCTTATGCCCAGATCAAAAAGTTCATGAGAGGTTTTTATGAGTTCAGGAAAATCGAAGCGCAGAAAATCCACAACAATAAGGGTGAAGTTCCCCCGGCTCATGTGGTCGGCATAGGGCCTTGTCTGGCAAAGGTAAGTCCAGGAAACAACATTGCTAAGCCCTTCTTCCCCGGCAATCAGTTCCACACCGTCCAGATTTAATTTTAAAATGTCTTTACAGGTAATCATAAAGCAAAGTTTTCCGTTTTTTGAATTTTATTTGCTGCCTGTTTTTTTTATCGTATTTTAAATTTTCTGTCTATGGGAAAAAGGCGGTGAAAGGTGGGGGCACTGTAAAATTTTTAACAGTCCCTGCCATAAGCACATCAATGTCAAATTACCGAAAACAGGACTGGTGTAGTGCTAATCGCACGGTTTTGCACTGAACAGTCGCGACTGGAAGCCCCTGAACGGCAATCTTAAGACAGTGTAAAGGGACGGGGTTTTATGATATAATTATTTTTGTTGCGCAATATCCATGCGCTGATGCCAACGCGGTATAGGGAGGTTTTTATGTCAATAAAGGTTCTGTCGGTAGGTGGCTCAATTGTGGCTCCTGAATATCCTGATGTAGATTTCGTTTCAAAATTTGTGGCTCTTGTAAAAGAATATCTTGAAGGTCATAAAGGCGATAAGCTGATTTTTGTAATTGGCGGCGGCGGTCCTGCAAGAATTTATCAGAATGCTTTTAGAAGCGTAACAGGTGAATCGCCTGTATCTTCTGCACAGGAAGCAGACTGGATTGGAATAATGGCCACAAGGCTTAACGCTCAGTTTGTTAAGGCTTGTTTCGGTGGGTTATGCAGGAATGAAGTTGTAACGGATCCTACGGCGAATATTGATTTTTCAGGTTCAATCCTTGTAGCTGCCGGCTGGAAACCTGGTTTTTCTACAGACAACGATGCCGTTCTTTTGGCAGAAAAATTTGGGGCAGATACTGTAGTAAATTTAAGCAATATAGAAAAAGTTTATACAGATGATCCAAGAAAAAATCCGGAGGCAAAGCCTATGGACGAAATTTCCTGGTCAGATTTTCGTAAAATGGTTGGCGATGAGTGGGAACCTGGTAAAAATTGTCCTTTCGATCCTGTTGCATCAAAAAAAGCACAGGAACTTAACTTAAAGGTAATTTGTGCCGGCGGAAAAAATCTGGAAAACATAAAGGCAATTCTGGAAGGGAAAGATTACATTGGTACAACAATCAGCGGAAAGTAATTTGCCATAAGTTTTCCCGTGGCAAGGATTGTAAGGGCAGGCTTTGCCTGTTCGTAAGCAGCTTTGCTGCGTCGAATGAAGCGATAGCGGAACCCTGAAAAGCCTGTTTTTTGCGAAGCAAAAAGCCACCCAAATTGAATTTAAGATTACATTTGAGGCATCTTCGGTCAGAGATTTTCTGCAAAAAGATGCCTTAAATTGTCGGCAGAGTTTTTATTTTGTTTCCCATTCAACATTTACCATGCGGTGTTCAATATTTGTAATTCTGTTAAATGTAAGACAGTCTGCCCTGTGAATCATTATTCCGTTTCTGGTATTTGCGTATCCTGTAATTACATCACCGGGCTTTGGATTACAGCATCCTGCCAGCTTAAAAATTACATTTGTCATTCCGTCAATTTTAATTTTTCCCGTAAACTTTTCGTCTATTTTTTTTGCATTTCCGCCATCGGGACTTACAGTGCGTTTTTTTCTGCGCTTTTCTTCTTGAATTGAGCGGGAGTGTTCATTTTGAAGGGCAAGTTCCTTTGCACGCTGTTCTTCCAGTACCCTGTCGATGAATGTAGGGTCGTTTGCCGAAAGCCAGCTGTGTATTTTTTGCCTGGCCTTAGAAGTGTGGACTGCTTTAAGCTGGTTTTCTGTAGGGTGAGCTTTTGGATTTGTAATTACTTCAATAATCTGCGTATTTTTAAGGGGAGAAGTAAGAGGAATGATTTTTCCATCGGCTTTTGCACCTACAATTTTTTCTCCTACAGCGGAGTGTACATAATAGGCAAAATCTATGGCATTGCTGCCTGCCGGAAGCTGAACTACATCACCTTTTGGCGTAAAAACAAAAATTTCATCGCCAAGAATTTCTTCTTTTAATTCGGCAAAAAAGTTTTCGTCGGAAAGTTTTTCGTCTTTAAGAGTTTGAAGCTGATTAAAAATTGAGAGATTACTTACATCAACCTTGTCGTGGTTTGTGCCTTTTTTGTAGAGCCAGTGACTTGCAACACCATGTTCTGCCTGATTGTGCATTTCTTCTGTTCGGATTTGAATTTCCAAAGGTCGGCCGTCGTAAATTACCGTGGTATGAAGGGACTGGTAGCCGTTGGCTTTTGGCATGGCAATGTAATCTTTGAATCTTCCGTCCATAGGCTTCCATAGACCGTGAACAATGCCGATAAGAGTGTAACATTCTGCGTTTGTCTGGCATATAATTCTAAGAGCCAGAAGATCGTAAAGCTGAGATGGCGGAACATTTCTTTTCTGCATTTTTTTATAAATTGAATAAAAATGTTTTGCCCGGCTTGAAACGCTTACTTTTATTCCGGCTTTTTCTGCAGATTTGTAGATTGACTGAACGGCTTTATCGAGGTAATTATCCCGTTCATCTTTTTTCTGGCTTACAATGGCTTTTATTTGAGCAAAAACATCAGGATTTGAATATTTTAAGCTTAAATCTTCCAGTTCATTTTTTATGGTCTGCATTCCGAGCCTGTCTGCCAGAGGTGCCCAAATATCAATTACTTCAGAAGCAACAAGTCTCTGCTTTTTTTCTTCGATTGATTTTAAATTCCTCATTCTGTCCAGTCTGTCTGCCAGTTTTACGAGAATAACACGCACATCATCAATCATTGCAAAAAGCATTTTTCTAATGTTGTCGGCCTGTTGAATTGAAGTGGCATTTATTTTCATTCCGGTAATTTTGGAAGTATCGGAGACGATTTTTGTAATTACGGAACCGAAATTTGATTCAACTTCTTCTTTTGAAATGCCTTCAACTTCGAAAATACTGTGAAGAAGTCCGCAGACAATACAGTCCATGTCCATTTTTGACTGGGCAAGAATGGCGGCAACACGCATTGGATGAAGGTAATAGGGTTTTCCGCAGTTTCGCATTAAAGATGCAGTTTTGGAACAAAGAAAAGACCAGGCTTTGCTGAACAGTGTTTTTTCATCATCATTAAAACTGTCGCCAAAAGAAAGGTAAAATTGCCCAAGAAGTTCTTTTTCGTCTGTTACGGTGCTGTTTGAAACTAAATCAAAGGCCATACACTCCTCCAAAACTACAAAAAATATATCAAATGTTGTTCTAAAAAAAAAGGGAACGCAGGCCGCGTTCCCAACTATCCTTAAAAATGGATTTTTATGCCTGTAGGGCAGTTACGGCTACTGTATCTACGATTTCTTCTACATTACATCCACGGCTTAAATCGTTTAGAGGTTTTGCAAAGCCCTGACATACAGGACCAATGGCTTTCCATCCACCCATGCGGGCTGCAATTTTATAGCCGATATTTCCTGCATTAATATTTGGGAAAATAAATGTATTTGCATGACCGGCAACGCTGCTTCCTGGAGCTTTTAGTTCGCCAACTTCAGGAGCGATTGCTGCATCAAACTGGAATTCGCCGTCTAAAGCAAGTTCCGGGGCTTTCTGCTGTGCAAGTTTTGTTGCTTCTGCAACTTTGCCTACAGTATTGTAGAATTTTGAGTCGTTGCCTGAACCTTTTGTTGAGAAAGAAAGCATGGCAACTTTTGGCTCAATGCCGGCAATGGCTCTTGCTGTATTTGCAGAGGCAACGGCAATGTCAGAAAGTTCTTCTGCGGAAGGTTCGATGTTGATTGCGCAGTCGCCGAAAACAGCAATTCCCTCTGGAAGATATTTGTTTGAACCTTCCGGGGCAACCATAATAAAGCATGAAGAAACTGTTTTTATGCCAGGTGCTGTTTTTATAACCTGAAGTCCAGGGCGAAGTGTGTTTGCTGTAGAATGACATGCACCAGAAACAAAACCGTCTGCATCGCCGGCTTTAAGAATAAGGGCACCGTACATTGTGTAGTCTTTAAGGGCTGCTGCCTTTGCTGCGGCAACATCTGCATATTCAGGGAGACCTGTTTTTTTGTTTATTTTGCCTTCTCTGGCTTTGTAGAGTATTTCTGCATATTTGTCTGCATTTGAATCTGTTGTAGGGTCTACAATTGTAACGCCGGACATGTCAAAACCGAATTTTTCGATTTCTGATTTGTTTCCAAGGAGAATAATTTTTGCAATTCCTTCTTTTACAACAACTGAAGCCGCTTCTACAACTCTTTTGTCTTCACCTTCGCAAAGTACAATTGTTTTTCCAGCAGCTTTTGCCTTTTCTCTGAGTTCTTTTACAAAGTCCATTTTTTTCCTCGTTGATGAAAATTTATTTAGCAGTGGTTTTTTTGCAATAAGCCTGTTAAAAATCTGCATAGAATGTCTGCAAAAAAGCCTGCATAACTTTACCACTTTGCAAAAAAATTGAAAAGTCATATAAATCAGAGGGCAGGGCTTGTGCATTAAAAAATAATTTAAACCAGGGCTGATCGTCGCGACTGTTCTGTGCAAAACCGTGCTATTAGCACTATATGCTGATTGTGGAACAGGGCTTGTGCATTATTGTGTAAAATCCAGGGTGATGTTATTGTTTTGGACTGTAACTTGCGTTTCGGCTCCAATTATTGCAGGTATGGCCGGGTCTATGTGGCCAAAATCTGCATCTAAAACTACAGGGACTTTTAAATCCTCAAGGATTCCTGTAACGGCTGTGTGGGAATTTAGACCGAATGCTTCTTTGTTAAAGGATGCAAGGGGGCGGCCAATAAGAAAGAGAGCGGCATTTTTAAACCAGCCGGCGGATTTTAACTGCCATAGGGCGCGTCGTATGTCCATTATGCTTAAATCGCAGCTTTCCAAAAGCCATATTATGTTTTTCCTTCTGGCAATAAATTCTGCAGTTCCATCCAGTTTTGTTCCGCAAAGGTTGCAAAGACAGTCAAGACATCCTCCGAGAAGTGTTCCTTCAACTTTGAGCGGTGCAGAAGGTCTGTTTTTTTTGTTTGGGTTAAAGATTGTAAGAGTTTTTTTATGGGTAAAAATATATGGAGAAAGAGGATCTTGTACTGTAAGGTTCGGGTCTTGAAAATGAGTGTAGCCACTTACTGTGCGTGTTTTTCCTTCCAGAAGGGCGATGGCATCGAGTTCGCTTTGTTCCCAGGGCTTTCCAAATCCGGGAGCATTTTGTCCGTAAATCCCTGCTGTTTCTGTAAGCACTGCCAGAGGATAGATAAAATTTGTGTTATCGCTGCAGCCAATAAACCATTTTGGCGGGGCAGATTTTAATTTTTCGAAATCGAGAAATCCGGCTGTTTCGCACATAAGTTCACCGCCACCACAGCTTATAATGGCATTTATTTTTGGAGAGAGATAAAAATCCATCAGTTCCTGGGCAGCATCTTTTGGGTTTGTAGAAATACCGTGACCATCACTTTTTTTACAACATTCTCCTTCAATAATTTTATAGCCGCGGTTTTTTAACTGAAGGCAGGCATTTTTTAATCTTGAAGCGTATGGTTCTGTAGTTGCTCCAAAAGACGGTGCAGCAATGCCGATAGTGTCGCCAGGTTTTATTGAAGGAGGAATCCGAATCATTTTATCTGTCTCCATTTTCAGAAAATTATAAAGAGAAGTTTTGCTTTTTAAATATAATTAAAATGATTTTTCAGCATAAATGTAAAGAGCTTGTGTATCGTGCTTGTGAAGGGAAGTTAGTAAACAGTGTTCAGTTGATTCCGTGAGTCCTTTTTTTCCAAAAACTCAAAAAAAAGCTATATTTAAATTATGGAACTTAATTATTGGACAGATTTAAGCATTCAATATGCAAATCAGTAAAAATATCTTGATGACTTGTTCTGTGTCTATCCGACCATTCCAAATGGTATCCGCGAAATTGACGAGCAGCGGTGGAGCAATATAGAACAGGCTTTTTATGATAAAGA
>CAMAFU010000001.1 GCA_945833725.1 uncultured Treponema sp. | reverse complement strand
TTACTTTAAATTTTATCTGTAAAAATTTATAATAGTTGGCGTTTTCACTGCTTTTAGGCGGTGCTGGATTTTTCTTTTTTGAGGTGTTTATGTCTGATAAAGATTTGTGTCCTTGTGGCTCTGGTAAATGTTATGGCGAATGTTGTGAACCTGTAATTAAAGGCAGCATTAAGGCTCCTACGGCCGAAAGTTTAATGAGGGCAAGATATTCTTCCTATGTAAAGCACGAAATTGATTTTATTATTAAATCCTGTGAAGAAGGCGAAAAACTTGCTGAAATTGACAGAAAAGCGACTGAGCAGTGGTCTAAAGAATCTGTATGGCATGGGCTTAAAATTCTTTCAACGGAAAAAGGCGGTGTAAATGATGATGAAGGCCTTGTGGAATTTGAAGCAACTTATACAGATAAAAAAGGTATTCGCGATATTCATCACGAAAAGGCCTATTTTAAAAAAGTTGACGGCAACTGGCTGTATGAAGTTGGTGATGTTAAGCCGATGACTGTTGTTCGGGAAGGTGAAAAAATCGGTAGAAACGATCCTTGTCCTTGTGGAAGCGGTAAAAAATATAAAAAATGTTGCGGCCGATAAGGAGGCGTGATAAAAATTACATCCGTGTAATTTTTATCACTGTTTGTTTCGCAAACTTTTTCAGCACATCCATGTACTGCCGCTAACGCGGTGTTTTTATAGGAGATTTTATGCAGGTTATTACGGGCTTTCATGCCATAGAAGAACGAGTTAGAAAAGCTGCTGTTTCTGGTAAAAATAACGGCATGTCTTTGCGTCTTTCAAAATCCGGGCCGAGAATCAAAAAAATTCTTGAACTGGCAAAAAAAGCCTGTATTCCTGTAGAAAATTGCCGGGAAAGCGTTCTTGACGACCTTGTTAAAGTTTTGCCGGCTGTTGCAAGGGATCATAGAGGAATTGTGCTTGTTCAGGAAGGTGAAAATTCTTCTCAGGACAACTGTGTTGATTTTGACCTTTGGGTTTTAACTGAATCAAAAAAAAGCGAAAAGGAAAAATCTGTTGTTCTAGTTTTGGACAGCATTACCGATCCTCATAATGTGGGTGCCATTCTTCGTTCTTCTGACCAGTTTGGTGTTTCTCTTGTAGTTATGCCTGCCCGCCACAGTGCAAACGATTTTCAGGATAACGAAATTATTGCCAGAAGTTCTGCCGGTGCCAGTGCTTATGTTCCTGTTGCTGTTGTAAACAATCTTGTTCGGGCTGTTCAAAAACTTAAAGATGCCGGATTTTGGATTTACGGTGCAGATGCCGGCGGTACTAATGTTGATGAGTTTAATTTCTCTGGAAAAACTTGTCTTATTATGGGAAGCGAAGGCAGCGGAATTTCCCGTCTTCTTCGGGAACAGTGCGACTCTATTGTAAGCATTCCTACATGCGGAAAAATCGACAGCCTTAATGTTTCTGTTGCTGCCGGTGTTTTGCTGTTCTGCATTTCAAGAAAATAAGAACTTTCTTATTATTTTATTATTTCTCCCTTAATGAAAAAAAATTTCCGATAAACTATATTATGACTATGAAAATAAAATCTTGGTTTACGGTTATTTTTTTTCTGGGAACTGCATGTTTTATTTTTGCCCAGGAAAACGAAAATGCATACATTCTTAATGTGGATAAGGCTGTTGCCCTTGGTTTGGAAAACAATGTTTCCGTTGAGCGGAGCGTTATTTCTTTAAAGAATGCGGAAACTGCAAAAAAATACGGATGGAATTCTGCTGCTCCATCTTTAAAAGGCGGTGTTTCCTCTTCAATTCCCTTGAATTCCGTAAGCGACACTTCTGTTGATTTATCTGTAACCCTTTCCCTTAATCTTACGGCAAATCTTTTTTCTCAAATTAAAAATACAAAGAATGCCTGGGAACAAAGCGAAATTTCCTTCCGTCAGGCTGTACGGAATGTGGAAAAATCTGTCCGTCAGGCTTTTTATGCCCTTATTTACGAAAAAGAAAATATTCTTCTTCAGGAAGAAAATTTAAAAAACGCAAAAACTCAATACGAAAATAATCTTGTAAAATACAGCAACGGAAGGTTGAGCGAAATTGACGCAATTAGTGCCGAAGTTTCCTACAAACAGAAAATTCCCCTTGTGGAACAGGCTAGAACAACTTTTCAAAATGATCTGGATTCCTTTAAGCAGGTTTTAGGATTGAAAATTCAAGATAAGGTTGAACTGGAAGGCTCTCTGGACGATATTCTTTTCTTAGGAGAAATAACCCTTGAAGGAATGGATTTTAATTCTGATGAGGTAAAACTTCTGGAAAAAAAACTTGAAGGTGCAGAAATTTCTGTTCTTGACGGAAAATTTTCGGCTTATGCCCCTTCAATAAGTTCTTCTGTAAAATGGAATGATAAAATCTATTCCGACGGATTAAAAAATTCCTCTTCATTTTCTGCATCTGTTTCTGCGTCTATTCCCCTCGACGGTGTTTTTCCCTGGTCAAGTCAAAATATTGCTGTAAAAAAGGCAAAAAATTCTGTAAATGATTTGCAGCTTCAGCTTTCTGATGCAAAAAAAGACTTTTTAAGAGAAATACAGTCCTCCCTCCGGTCAATCAGGCAAATTCAGGAATCTATAAAATACAGTCAGGCAAATATTGCTCTGGCTGAAAAAACTTTTTTAATGACACAGGAAGCATACAGCCGGGGAACTAAAGATTTGCTTACTTTGCAGAATGCCGGCACAACTCTTCTTAATGCACAGGTTACTTTAAACAGTAATATTCTTTCTTTGGGCAAAACAATTCTTGAACTTGAAAATTCTATTGGATGCGATTTTTGCAGTCTGACGAAAGAAAAAAAATAATCCCTGCCGGGGCGCGGTTTTTGTGGTGATGTTTATTTCTGCCGGAATTATAAAATCAGATTATAGAGGTGATATATGAAAATTTTTGGAAAACAAGTTAAAAAATCATTTTTTGTGGCTTTGGCTGCCATAATTATAACTTTGGCTGCTGCCTTTTTAGCAAACACAGGCGGCAAAAACGATGGGAAAAAAATGCCTGCAAAACAAAGGGGAAATACTGTTGTTTCCGTAAAATCTATGGTGGCTCAGAAAGATTTTCTTCAAGACTATATTTTAACAAACGGCGAAGTGGAAAGTCAGAACTCTGTAAGCGTTTTTTCTGATATCGGGGGAAAAATAATTTCAACTTCCGTAATGCTTGGTTCAACGGTAAAAAAAGGTGAAATAATTGCATATATTGATCCCAGTGAGCCGGGCACAAATTATAAACTTAGTCCGGTTTACGCTCCTATTTCGGGAAGCATAATTACAGTACCGCTGAAAAACGGCACAAAAATTACTACAAACAGTGCAATTACAGAAATCGGCGATATAAAAAACCTTCAGATTACAGTAAATGTGCCGGAAAGATATGTTGCCGTTTTAAAAAAAGGCCTTAAAGGCGATGTTAGCGTGGAAGCCTACCCTGGAACAGTTTTTTCTGCAACTGTTGTTAGGGTAAGCCCCGTTGTAGATTCTGTAAGCCGCACTAAACAGATTATCCTTCATTTCGACAGGGAAGAGTCTGGCGTAAATGCAGGAATGTTTGCCAAAGTAAAACTTTATACTCAAAAGTATGATGAGCAGGTTTTGCTTCCTTCAGATTCGATTGTGCAGAACGGAGATGATTTTTTTGCCTATGTTATTAACGAAAACAATACGGTTTCAAAACGACAGGTTGTAACGGGAAAATCTGTAGACGGTTTTATTCAGATTCTTGAAGGCGTACAAACCGGCGAAAAAGTTGTTGTTCAGGGAATGAGTTCTCTTGGAGACGGTTCAAAAGTTCAGGAAGTAAAACAATAGCCGGGGCGGAGGTTTTTTATGAGCATAACAAAAAAGACGCTGGATCATCCTGTTCTTACACTTATAGTTTTTGTCCTTCTTTTAATTGTAGGGCTTTTTACGCTTCAAAATGTCGCCGTAAGCCTTATGCCAGATGTGGACAGTCCTTATGTAACGGTAAGAACAACATATACAAACGCCAGTCCCGAATCTGTCGAAAAATCCGTAACAAAAGTTCTGGAAGGTCAGCTGGTAAGCGTACAGGGGCTAAAAAACATTACATCAACTTCCAGTGCCGCTTCTTCTTCAATTTCGCTGGAGTTCAATTACGGCACAAATCTTGATGAAGCCATGAACGACATTCGGGACAAAATAAGCCGCGTAACAAGAAAACTCCCCGACGACGCTTCATCTCCCACAATCGTAAAAATGGATGCCGATTCCATGCCTATAATGAGAATTGCAGTCCGGGGAAACCGTTCCAACGATGATTTAAAACTTATTGCTGAAGATACAATAATAGATCTGTTTGAACAGGTTGATGGTGTTGCCGAAGCCAGCGTAAGTGGTGGCCGGGAAAAAATCGTAAGGGTAGATATAAGCCAAAACAGATTGGCCGCCTGGAATTTAACAATGGCTCAGGTATATTCGGCCATGGCAAAACAGAACCTGGAGCTGGGAGGCGGCAAAATTACGGAAGGAAAGCAGGATTATACTGTTAGAACTACAGGAGAGTTTTCCAACATCGAAGAAGTAAGGGACACTGTAATTACGAAAAAAAACGGTTATACCGTGCGTTTAAGGGATATTGCCAATGCCTATATAGGTTACAAAGACAAATCCAGCGAAGTTTATATAAACGGAAAGCCCGGCGTATATGTTTCCATAACAAAGCAGTCTGGTAAAAATACAGTTACCGTTGCAAAAGCTGCCCGGGAAAAAATGGCAGAAATCCAGGAACTTTTACCTTTGGACATTCAAATGGAAGTAATCCGGGATTCTTCCGAGCAGATAAACGATACAATTAACACTCTTGTAAAAAGTGCTCTGGAAGGTTTAATTCTTGCCGTTGTAATTCTCTTCCTTTTCTTAAAAAACTTTAAATCAACGCTTATAATTGGAATTTCCATTCCCCTTTCCATAGTCATAACCCTTCTTGCCATGAATCTTTCCGGCATAACTCTTAACATGATGACTTTAACAGGCCTTATTCTTGGCGTAGGAATGATTGTAGATGCCTCCATTGTAATGATTGAAAACATCTATGTTTACAGAACAAGAGGTGCAAAACCAAAAGTTGCGGCAGTTTTAGGTTCATCGGAAATGCTTATGTCTGTTTTTTCGGGAAACATAACTACAATATGCGTTTTTGTTCCTTTCCTGTTTTTTCTTAAAGATTTGGGAATGATGGGGCAGATGTTCAAGGGCATAATCTTTACCGTTGTAATTGCCCTTGTATCATCACTTTTTGTAGCTATATTCCTTGTTCCTGTTCTGGCGGGAAAATTCCTTCCATTAAGCAACAGAAACGAAAAACCGGTAAAATCCAAAATATTAAAAACTTTTTACGATTTTCTGGAAAAATCCTTTAACCGTCTTAACAATGTTTATGGAAAAGTTCTTTCGCTGGCACTAAAAAACCGGGCAGTAACATGTATAATCTGCTGCTGCCTTCTTTTTATGGCTCTTTCCTTTATTCCCACTTTGCGCATACAGATGATGACAGGCGGCGGTGACGACAGCGTTACAATGAATCTTACAATGCCTATAGGAACAACTTTGCAGGAAACATCGGCCGTATTAAAGAATTTTGAAAAAATCTGTACCGAAGAAATAAAAGGATACAAAACAATAATCACATCTGTGGGAACAGGTTCAGGCGCCGGGGGAAAATCCTATAAAGGTTCAATACAAATCAATCTTCCGCAGGCCTCCGAACAAATAGATACAGCACAAACAGTACAGAAAAAACTGCGCACTCATTTTATGGATTTTCCGGGCGCAAAATTCAATTTCAGTCAGGGAACACGGGGGCAAATGACAGGTTCTTCTTTCCAAATAAAAGTCCGCTCCAACGATTTTGAAGGCGCCCTTGATGTGGCAGAAAAAATCCGCACCGTAATGGAAAACATTCCCGACATTTCAGAAGTTTCCATCGATACAGAAAAAGGTTTGCCGGAAATAGAAATAACAATCGACCGTCAGCGGGCTTATGATTTTGGAGTTGATGTCCAGACCGTTGCAAAAGAAATAAACTATGCCATTAACGGAGTTACAGCCACAACATACAGGGATAACGGCAAAGAATACGATATGGTTATTCAATACAGAAACGAAGACCGCAAGTCTGTGATGGATTTGGAACAGATTTATGTAAGCGGCACGGGAGGAATGGTCAGCGTGGCAAATTTTGCAGCCGTAAAAAAAGGTCTGGGACCTGTTTCCATAAGACGGGAAAATCAGGCAAGGGTTATAAAAGTTTTTGCGGACAATAACGGAAACAGAAACGATTACGAAGTGGAAGAAGACATAAAAAACGGCATTGCACAAAGTTTTATAGTTCCAGACGGCACAACGCTAAGTTTTGAAGGCAACTGGAAAGACACAAAACAGCAGGGAAAAATTTACGGACTTATAGCGGCAATGGCAATTCTCCTTGTATTTGGTGTAATGGCCGGAACTTATGAATCATTTAAAGCACCTTTCATAAACCTGTGTACAATTCCATTCCTTATAATTGGCGTAGTGTTTTTCTATAAAATAACAGGGCAGGCATTCAGCATGACAAGTGCAGTAGGTCTTATAATGCTTGTAGGTATAGTCGTAAACAACGGAATTATTCTTGTGGATTACACAAACCTTCTTATAAGCCGTGGTTACAAAATGTACGATGCCTGTTTTGAAGCAGGAAAATCCCGTCTTAGGCCAGTTCTAATGACAACTCTTACAACAGTTCTGGGAATGCTGCCTATGTGTTTTTCTACAGAAGGAAGTGCAGGAATGGTACAGCCTATTGGAGTTGCCGTAGTAGGCGGCTTAATAAGTTCAACATTTATTACACTGTTTTTTATACCGGTTTTGTACAGCCTTATAATGAAAGAAAAAACAGTAGAAAAAAGTAAAATAAAGGTTCTTCTGACAGAATAAAATAAAAATAGGAGCATATTTTACCCTGCTCCTTACCGGCTTTCCGCAGTTCCGCTGCCGCTCCATCCGCCTTCGGCGGACGGCTTCGCCGCTGCTCCAATCCGGGCTAAGACAGCCTTTCAAGGGCGGGGCAATTGCTTTTTGTCTTCAACTGTAGTAAAAGAAACTGCATATAATTTTATATGGAGGGAACAATGGTTAGATGTGAAATTATAGCAAATCAGTCTGTTCAGGAAGAAATAATAACGCTTCTTGAAGAGTATATACCCGATATTCTCTATACAATAATTCCTGTAGTAACAGGCAAAGGAAAAAACAGCTACAAAAACGGCGACAATATATGGCCGGAAACAAATTTCCTTCTTATCACCTATATCGAAGAAGAAAAAATCAACGAAATAAAATCCATAGTTTCTGCAGTAAAGCATCAGTATCAGCGGGAAGGAATAAAACTGTTTTTCGTAAAAGCCGAAAATATTTAACGCTGGAGCAAAGTTCAAAAAACGGTTAAAATTGTGGTAGGCAGAAAAAAGCCGGGCTAAAGTGCTTTGGTAACTGCATCGTAAAAAAACTGGAGTAAAAAATGCAGGGATATATTCATCAGCTGGAAAGTTTTGGCTGTGCAGACGGGCCTGGTTCCCGGTTTATTATATTTACATCAGGATGTGCTCTGCGGTGTAAGTATTGCCACAATCCTGATACATGGGTGCAGAACAGGGGAACTCTCTGGGAAACAGACGATTTAATAAAAGAAGCCCTTTCCTGTAAAAGTTACTGGGGAAAAAAGGGTGGCATAACTGTTTCCGGCGGAGAACCTCTTCTTCAAATAGATTTTCTTATAGAACTTTTTACAAAAGCAAAGCAAAACGGTATAAACACCTGTATAGATACGGCAGGAGAGCCTTTTACAAAAGAAGAACCATGGTTTTCAAAGTTTAACCGCCTTATGGAAGTTACAGATTTGCTCCTTATGGACATAAAACACATCGACGAAGAGGAGCATATAAAACTTACAGGCAAAACAGGCAAAAATATAATTCAAATGTTCCGCTATCTTGACGAAATTCATAAGCCTATATGGATTCGCCATGTTCTTGTTCCGTTTATTACAGACAACGACATTTATCTGGAAAAAACTAGGGATTTTATACGCACTTTGTCCAATGTACAGAGGGTCGAAGTTCTTCCATATCACGGTCTTGCCATAACAAAATACAAAGATTTAGGCATAAACTATCCTTTAAAAGATACACCCAGCCCTTCTTTGGAACGGGTAGAAAATGCAAAAAAAATTCTTGAATGTGAAAAATATACTCTCTGGAAAGAATAAAATTTATTTCCGGTTATTTTTTATGAGGTAAAAAATGATTACAGTATTTGAATCTACAGATAAATTTCCTTTGGAAAAAATAGGAAAAATGGCAGGTGTCTGCTGGTCTTCTCCTATAGACGACAGCAATAAAAATATAGAACGGGCCAAAGACTGCATAAAAAGCGGACACGGCAGGGTTTTGGAATTTGTTGATATAGAACTTTGCATCGAAGGCTATTCTGCCAGAGCAATAAGGGAATATTACACTCATATTGCCGGCGGGCCTACAAGGCTGCAGGAGTCTACCAGATATGTAAACTGCAGCAAATTTGAATATTTTGTGCCGCCGTCTGTAAAATCAAATCCCGAAGCATTAGAAATATTCGGCAGCTGTATGGAAAATATCAGAAAATCTTACGGAAAACTTTTGGAAGCAGGTGTAAGCCGGGAAGATGCAGCAAACATTCTTCCTCTTGGAATGAATACAAAAATCGTGGACAAGCGTAATCTCAGGAACATGATAAACCTTATGAACCAGAGGCTTTGCACAAGGGCATACACCGAAATAAGGGGAATGGCACAGGAAATAAAATCAGCCCTTTCAAATTATTCTGAGCAGTGGAAATGGATAGCAGAAAATCTGTTTGTTCCTAAATGCGATGTAACCGGGTTCTGTACAGAAAAAAAGAGCTGTGGCCGTCGTCCGCCAAAAATCTAGTTTTTAAGGAAGACGACAGAACTTTTCAAAAGCCTTTTAACTTACTTTTTTACAAGACTGGAGGTTTTCTGTGCTGAGTTATAGAAAGAAAGTATGTCGTTTGAAAATTTTTCGTCAAGTTTTGCTTTGTATGCAGAAATTTTAGCTACATAATTTAAAGTCTGCTGAGGTGTTTTGTTTGCCTTAACCCGGTTTGTTCCGGCATTGTACATTGCAAGAGCCGTAATATCGTTTCCGCTGCCAGCTAAATCCATGCACCATCGTAAATGGGTCATTCCGTATTTTGCACTTATTTGAGGATCAAAAAACTCTTCTTCCGTAAGTTTCGGAAAAGAAGCACTGTTCAACTGAAAAAGCCCTCTGTCTATGGTGGAGTTTGAGTTTTTGTTTACAGCACCGGGCTTGTAGCGGCTTTCTACATACGCAAGACTGAACGCAAGGCTTAAGGGAATATTGTTTTTGTCGGCATTTTCCAGAATTGCCAGAGCAACATTGCGGCTGCCTGTTATTTGAGTATAAAACCATTCAATAGCCGGCCGGGAATGTGGCTGTCTGTAAAGTTCCAAAGCCCTGTCTTCTTCGTTTAAAAACTGCGGAAACTCAACTGCCAGAGAAAAATTTTCGTTCGAATTATTTGATAAATTGCTTTCTAAAAAAGAAACTGCTTCACTTTCTGAGCCTGAATAATCTTTTTCAGCAGGAAAACGAAAAAATACAAACATTGAAACAGAAACCAACATCAATCCAAGAGAAACTGTTCCAGTTAAAATTTTACTGCCATAAGAATTCATAATGGGAGAATGGTGGCATAAAAAAAAGTTAAAATCAATTCATTTTATTAGAAAATTCTGTAATATCTTGCGGTTTAGTGCATTTGTTGCAGAATATTAGTACAAAATTACCTGTTCGTTGCATGGAGTTTTTGCAAAATAAACATATTGAGGATGTTTTTCGGACAGTTTCTGTATAAAGTCATCGGCCACATCTTTGTCTTGTGCAATTTGAGGCGGAAGGGCAAAACCTATTACATTGGCACAGTCTTTAATCCTTCGGCTTGTGTGTTTCATAGTATTGTTATACTGACCTGGAGTTGCATCTTTGTCGTAAATTCCTTCGATAAAAACATATTTGTTCTGTTCTTCCAGAGCTTTAAGGGACTGGCGCAGTTTTGAAAGGAATTCTTCGTTGTATTCTTCTTCTCTGCCTTCTATATCGCTCCATTTTACAGAATAAGCCATTTCTGGAGTAACAGTTACTTCTTCGCCAGTAATTTTAAAAAGCTTGTGGTCTTTTGAATCAAAAAGTTTTTCAAATTTCATGGAGATTCCTCTTTTTGGGTTAAATATAAAGCCGGCTCTAAGCTGATTTTTTATATTTCCGGCATAAAAAAAGCCCCCGACCAAAAGGCCAGGAGCCTTGTTAAATAATCACCGGGAAACTATTCGGTGAGGATTTTAATTACTTCTGACTTGTCCTGAGTGTTAAGAATCTGCTGTCGTTTTTCTGCACTTTTGAAAAGCAGGCTTACTTCGGCAAGGAACTGAAGATGAGGGCCTGTTTTGTTTACAGGAGAAAGTGTCATAATAAAAATACGGCAAGGTTCCTGATCCAGTGAATCAAAATCCACAGGATTGTCGGAAATACCAATACAGGCAACCAAATCGGAAACTGTGTTTGTTTTTCCATGAGGAATAGCAATACCGTGTTTCATACCGGTAGACATTTTTCGTTCGCGGTCAAGGACACATTCGCGGGCAGATTCTTTATCAGTAACCTTTCCGGTTTTAATTAAAATCTCCAGCATCTCGTCGATGATTTCTTCTTTTGTTTTACCCTGCAGATGAAGTTCTACAGTTTCTGGTGTTAATACAGTTCTTAAGTCCATAGAACTATTTTAGAACCCCTATTATTAAAAGTCAAGAAAATTAAATGTTTTGTAAACAGTTTTTATTAAAAATGTTTTTTATTTTTTTCTGCGTAAGGGGGTGTAAGCCCTTTAGTTGGGGCAAAAAAAATGCAGTTTTTTTTGCAGCAATGAGCGGTAGCGAAGGCTGAAACACCCGGCCCGAAGGGGTACGCCCTATGTTTAAAATTTTGTCTTGAATTAACTCTCAGGGATTCCGCATTAAAAAATATACTTTTAATCAGGGGCTTCCAGTCGCGACTGTTCAGTGCAAAACCGTGCTATTAGCACTACATGCTGATTGTGGCACGGGAATTTATAATGCTGAAAGCCCTGAATTAACTCTTCTTTGGAAAGTATAAAATTGCTATAATAGAAAAATGAATGAAATTTCGGAAATTAAAAAGTATGCAAAAAGTCATCAGGTGCCTATTATGCAGGACGGAGGAATTGATTTTATATGCCGGTACATTACGGAACACAAAGTTAAATCTGTTCTGGAAATTGGCTCAGCTATCGGTTATTCGGCTATTAAATTTGCTTCCTGCGGTAACGATATTTTTGTTACTACTTTGGAAATTGACCTTGACCGATTTATTCAGGCCCGGCAGAACATTGAAGATAACGGTTTATCCGATAGAATTTGTGTTTTAAATGAAGATGCCCTTAAATTCCGTACGGATAAAAAATTTGACTTGATTTTTATTGATGCGGCTAAAGCTCAGTACATAAAATTTTTTGAAATTTATAAAAACAATCTTAGCGAAAAAGGTGTAATTGTAAGCGATAATCTTTTTTTTCACGGTATGGTTCAAAATCCGGAACTTACGAAAAATTACAGTACTATAAAACTTGTGCGTAAAATCCGCCGGTATGTTGATTTTTTAAAAAACAATACGGAATTTTATACGGAATTTTTTGATGCGGGAGACGGCCTTAGCGTTTCTGGAAGGAGGAATAAAATTAACAGGGAAGAAATTTTTGCATCGAAAAAGCCTGATTCAAAATTGAATGTAAAACTTGTTGCTTTTGATCTGGACGATACTCTTTTAAATGATGAAAGGGATATTTCTGAACACTCTGTGGAAGTTTTAAGAAAATGTGCCGAAAAGGGAATTTATATTGTTCTTTGTTCCGGCAGGGCAGAAAACGGAATTTTGCCTTTTGTACGAAAACTTAACATTGCAGGGCTGCAAACTGGAAGATTTATTATTGCAATGAACGGGGCGGAAGTTTTTGACCTTCATAAAAGGGAATCGGTTTTTGAAGAAAAACTTGGTGGAGGCATTTTAAAAACTGTTCATCAGGAAGCTGCAAAAAGGGATATGGGTTGCCATGTTTGTGATGCAGATACAATTTACGCAGACAGGGATACGCCATGGACTAGAAAAGATGCCCTTATGTGCGGCTTGAATTTTAAGGTGGTGGAAGATTTTGATTCCTTTATGGAAAAAGGTCATCCTAAAATTCTTATTCCTGCCCCGGAAGAACAGGTGGCTTCTTTTATGCCTTATTTAAAAGAAAAACTTAAGGGAAGGGCAGCTGTTTTTACCAGCAAGCCTTATTTTCTTGAAGTAATGCCTTATAATTGCGGCAAAGGTCAGTCTATCCTCTGGCTGGCCAATCATCTTGGAATTAAAAAAATAGAAACAATGGCTTTTGGCGACAGTTTTAACGATGAATCCATGATTTCGCTGGTGGAATATGGAGTTGCCATGAAAAACGCTCAGGATGAAATAAAAGAAAAAGCCCGTTTTGTTACGGAATATACAAATAATCAGGATGGGGCGGCTGTTTTTCTGGAAAACTGGGTTTTGTAAATTTTTTTTGTATATATATTGACTGTTTTTTTTGAAAAAAATATAATGCAGTCATTAGATGACAACGAGGTCGTAGAATTTTGTGGTTCTGCGACCTTTTTTGTTTTAAAGCCTTCTGTTTTAATTTTTTTGCAGAAGACCTGTTATTTTAATTTTTTAGACAAAGGCGTCGCAATTTTTAGGGAACTCCTCCCCTCCGAAAAAGATTGCGGCGCCTTTTATTTTTTTTGGAGGACAGTATGACAAATGTACCTGAGATTTTTGGAAGCATGGTTTTTAACCAGAAAGTAATGAAAGACAGACTTCCGAAAGAAACTTTTAAAGCTTTGAAAAAGACGCTTGATGACGGTGAGCCCCTTGAGCTTGATGTAGCAAATGTTGTAGCTCATGCAATGAAAGAATGGGCTATTGAAAAAGGTGCTACCCATTACACACACTGGTTTCAGCCTTTAACGGGAATTACCGCAGAAAAGCATGATTCTTTCATTAATCCTCAGAATGACGGTACTGTTATTATGTCGTTTAGCGGAAAAGAACTGGTAAAAGGTGAACCGGATGCTTCTTCTTTCCCGTCTGGTGGTCACCGTGCAACTTTTGAAGCCAGAGGTTACACTGTATGGGATCCGACTTCTTATCCTTTTATTAAGGAACATACACTTTGTATTCCTACTGCATTCTGTTCTTATACAGGTGAAGCATTGGACAAAAAAACACCTCTTTTGCGTTCCATGGAAGCTCTTGATGAACAGGCAAAGAGAATCCTTAAACTTTTTGGAAAAGATGTAAGTCATGTTGCTACGACTGTAGGTCCTGAGCAGGAATATTTTATTGTTGACCAGAAACTTTTTGCCCAGAGAAAAGACTTAAGGATGACAGGACGCACTCTTTTTGGTGCAAAACCTTCCAAAGGTCAGGAAATGGACGATCAGTACTTTGCTGCCCTTAATCCTAGAATCGTTGAATATATGGAAGATTTAAACGAAACTTTGTGGAAGTACGGAATTCTTTCTAAAACAGAACACAACGAAGTTGCTCCTGCCCAGCACGAAATGGCTCCTATTTTCAGTACTACAAACCTTTCTGTTGATCAGAACCAGCTGGCAATGGAAGTAATGAAAAAAGTTGCAAAACGCCACGGTCTTGAATGTCTTCTTCACGAAAAACCTTTTGCTGGCCTTAACGGTTCTGGAAAGCACAACAACTGGTCTATGTCTACAAATGAGGGAGAAAATCTTCTTGAACCGGGAAGTACTCCAGAAAGCAATGCCCAGTTCCTTCTTTTCCTTACGGCAATTTTAAAAGCTGTAGATGAAAATCAGGATTTGCTTAGAATTTCTGTTGCTTCTGCCGGTAACGACCATCGTCTTGGAGCTAATGAAGCACCTCCAGCAATTATTTCTGTTTATCTTGGTGATGAACTTTACAAAGTTCTTGAAGCCCTTAAAGACGGAAAACCTTACACCGCCGACAAGCAGTCAAAAATGACTATTGGAGCAGATGTACTTCCTCCTATTCCTAAAGATTCTACAGACCGCAACAGAACAAGTCCTTTTGCATTTACAGGAAACAAATTTGAATTCCGCTCTGTAGGTTCAAGTCTTTCTATTGCAGGTCCTAATACAACTCTTGATGCTATTGTTGCTGATGTTCTTAAAGTTTTTGCAGATGAACTTGAAAAGGCTTCTGATTTTGAATCTGCGTTGAATGCTTTGATTGTCAGGGAAGTTAAGGCTCACTGGAGAATTGTATTTAACGGAAACGGTTACGATGAATCATGGAAGGCTGAAGCAAAAAAACGCGGTCTTCTGGAATTAAAAACTACTCCAGATGCAGTGGCTCATTACCTTGATGAAAAAAATGTAAAGCTGTTTACGGAGCTTGGCGTTTACACAAAGGAAGAAATGGAAAGTCATTACGAAATTAAACTGGAGAAATACAGTCAGATTCTTAACATCGAAGTTAATACAATGCTTGAGATGATTTCAAAAGACATTCTTCCTGCATGTTATAAGTACATAAGTGCTGTTTCAAAAACTGCTGCTGATTTGAAGGCTGTTGTTCCTTCTGCAAAGGCTGAAGCTGAAACAACTCTTCTTCTTAAACTTGATTCCCTTGCTGATTCTCTTTCCCAGAAAGCTGAAAAACTTGACAAAGTTCATAAAGAAGCTGCCGGTGAAAAGGATGCAATGGCTGTTGCAAAATCTTATGCGGACAAAGTTATTCCTGTAATGGCAGAAACAAGGGCTGTTGCAGATGAACTGGAAGCGCTTATTGCTGAAGAATATAAGCCTTTCCCAAGCTATGAAGATTTACTTTTTAGAGTTTAATTTTACGGAAATAGGGGGAAAAGCCCCCTTATTCTGTAACCTTATTTAAAGTTTATTACAAACTTTAAAAACGGCTGAGTCAAGGCCCTGAGCGATAGCGTGCCTTGACCAGACGTATTCAGTGCATCGGTGCACTGCCGCTAATGCGATGTTTTATAGGAGGTGTGATAAAAATTACATCCGTGTAATTTTTATCACTGTTTGCTTCGCAAACTTATTCAGCGCATCCATGCGCTGCCGCTAACGCGGTGTTTTATAGGAGGATGTTATGACAGAACAGATTGCTGGAGTTTTGGAAAGTGCGTCTGGTACGACTTTCGGCGTTTGGTTTCTTGTGGGTGCTGCATTAGTATTCTGGATGCAGGCTGGTTTTGCCATGGTAGAAGCTGGTTTTACCCGGGCAAAAAATACCGGAAACATCATTATGAAAAACCTTATGGATTTCTGTATTGGAACTGTAATGTGGTTTTTAATTGGTGCTTCCTTTATGCTTTCGTATACTGACCCTGTAACTGGTGAAGTAAGCCAGGGAATCTGGTCTGTTTTGGGTAAGCCTGGATTTAGCGTATTCAGTCAGTATGCAAGTTTTGATTATTCTAACTTTGTATTCAACCTTGTTTTCTGTGCTACTACAGCTACAATCGTTTCTGGTGCAATGGCCGAAAGAACTAAGTTTTCAACATATTGTATTTATTCGGCAATTATTTCTGGTCTTATTTATCCTATTGAAGCTCACTGGGTTTGGGGCGGCGGTTTTCTTGCACAGTGGGGATTCCACGATTATGCAGGTTCCAACTGTATTCACATGGTAGGCGGTATTTGTGCCCTTATTGGTGCTGCTATGTTAGGCCCTCGTCTTGGAAAATTCTCTAGGGACAAAGAAGGAAAAGTTACAAAAGTAAATGCTTTCCCTTCATCTAATATTGCTATGGGTGCTTTGGGCTGTTTTATTCTGTGGTTCGGATGGTACGGATTTAACGGTGCTGCTGCTACTGATATTCCGACTTTAGGTTCTATCTTCCTTACAACTACAGTTGCTCCTGCTGTTGCTACAGTTACTACAATGATTTTTACCTGGGTTAAGTACGGAAAACCTGATGTTTCTATGTGTCTTAACGCTTCTCTTGCCGGTCTTGTTGCCATTACTGCTCCATGTGATGTTACGGACTGTGCCGGTGCTGCTATAATTGGTGTTGTTGCAGGTCTTCTTGTTGTATTCGGTGTATGGTTTATGGACAATAAACTTCACATTGATGACCCGGTTGGTGCTGTTGCCGTTCACATGTTTAACGGTATTTGGGGAACTGTTGCTGTTGGTCTTTTTGCTACAGAAACTGCTCCTGGTTTTGCTTCTGCCGGAATAAGCGAAGGTCTTTTTTACGGCGGCGGATTTGCCCAGCTTTTGAAACAGTTTGGTGGTATGGGAATTACAATTCTGTGGACTGTGGTTACAATTACAGTTGTATTCTATATTCTTAAGAAAACTATTGGTCTTAGGGTTTCTGCTGAAGAAGAAATTATCGGTCTTGATAAACTGGAACACGGTCTTGATTCAAGTTACGGTGGATTTGCCCTTCAGTATTCTCAGGAAGAAGTTGATGAAGCAAAAGAAGCTGGAATTGAAATTCCTGAACTGGCTGTTCCTGTTTCCGGTACAATTTCTAAGGGAGTTGTTGCTCACAAAGTTGTAATAATTACCCGTCAGAACAAATTTGATAAACTTAAGGCTGCCATGAACGAAATTGGCGTTACCGGTATGACTGTAAGCAATGTTATGGGCTGCGGAATGCAAAAAGGTGCCAGCGAATACTATCGCGGTATTCCTGTTGAAGTAAGTCTTCTGCCAAAAATTAAGGTTGAAACAGTAATTTCAAAAGTTTCTGTAGACGATGTTGTTGAAGCTGCCCGCAAAGTTCTGTACACCGGTCATATTGGCGATGGAAAAATATTTATAAGCGATGTAACTGGTGTTGTAAAGATTCGTACAGGCGAAACTGGTTACGATGCCTTGCAGAACGATAAATAGAAAACAAAGGCTTTTAGCCGCAAAGGAGCGTGTAAAACCGTGCTGTGCCAGCTTTCGTCTAAATTAGTGTGTAGTTATAATAGCACGGTTTTGCACTGAACGATCGCTATAGTTCAGCCGCTGTTTACAAAAAAATTCTTTCATATTGACTAAAATCTGCTAAAAGTCTAGATTTAAGGGGTAAAGAATATGTGTGAACAAAGGCGTTCATTTTTGAAGGTGTATTTTTTCTTTCAAAAATGAGCGCTTTTTTTTTGAGCGGCGGAAACTGCCTTTGTTTCCGGCTCAACTTAACATTATTTCGTGGAGGATTTATGGCGTTCCTGATTCTTGCTGACGGTACTGTGTTTGAGGGTAAATCCATGGGCGCACAGGGAAGGGTAATCGGTGAAACTGTTTTTACTACAGGTATGACCGGTTATCTTGAAACTTTAACAGACCCCAGCTATTACGGTCAGATTGTAACCCAGACTTTTCCCTTAATCGGAAATTACGGTGTTATTCCAGAAGATTTTGAAAGTAAAAAAAGTCATATAAAAGGTTATATTGTTCGGGAACTTTGCGACAGACCTTCCAATTTCCGATGTAACGGAACTCTTGATGAATTTTTAAAGAAACAGAATATTACGGGGCTGTATGGAATTGATACCCGGGCGCTTACTAAAATTTTAAGGGAAACCGGCGTAATGAACGGCATGATTGTAAGTGATGATGTATGCCCTGTTGTAGACGAAAAACTCCTTGACGAAATAAAGTCTTTTTCAATACGCAATGCAGTAAGTTCAGTTCAGAATGCTATGATTGACAGCCCCCTTGAAAAGGGAGTTTTTCCTGAAAAAACTTTTTACAAAAAGCGAAATCCGCAGGAAAACAAAAACAGAAAAATTGCCCTTTTTGATTTTGGCGCAAAGGCAAATATTCAAAGGGAACTTGAAAAGCGGGGATGCGATGTTCATGTTGTGGGCTTTGATGCGCCTGCTTCCTTTATTATCAGCGAAAAATTTGACGGAGTAATGCTTTCCAACGGTCCTGGCGACCCGGAAGAAAATACTGGAATAATTAACGAAATAAAAAAACTCTGCGATTACAACAGGGATAAGAAAAACGGCAATGGTATTCCTATTTTTGGAATTTGCCTTGGGCATCAGATGCTGGCTCTTGCCAACGGAGGAAAAACCGTTAAGTTAAAATACGGCCACCGGGGAGGAAACCATCCTGTAAAAGACTTAAAAACTTCCAGAGTTTATATTTCAAGCCAGAATCATGGTTATGCCGTGGATAACGACAACCTTCCTGCAAATGCTGTTTTAAGATTCATAAACTGTAATGATGAAACATGTGAAGGACTTGATTACAAAGATATTCCTGCTTTTAGCGTGCAGTTTCATCCTGAGGCCTGCGGAGGTCCTCTTGATACGAATTACCTTTTCGACAGGTTTATGGATATGATGCAGGTGTAGCGCGCTAGGGGGTGTAGCGGCGGCGCATGCCGTTCCGTAGCGTAGCGGAGGAATGAAGGCGAAAGCCGGAACCGCGAAAGACCCGGCCCCCGGTTAAGACTGCCGGAGACAGGCTTAACCGGGGGAAACGCCCGGAAAAAAAAAGAAAATGGACATTACGGTTTTTTTATGGGAGAACGATTATGCCGTTAAACAAAAATATACACAAAGTTATGATTATTGGTTCAGGCCCTATTGTTATTGGTCAGGCGGCGGAATTTGACTATGCAGGAAATCAAGCTTGTGAGGCTTTAAGGGCACAGGGACTGGAAGTTGTTCTTGTAAATTCAAATCCTGCGACTTTAATGACTGATCATTCCATGGCTGATGAAATTTATCTTGAGCCGCTGAATGTACGGACTATCGAAAGAATTATAGAAAAAGAAAAACCTGATTCCCTTCTTTCGACTTTAGGCGGGCAGACTGGTCTTACTTTAAGTATGGAACTGGCAAAGTCCGGTTTTTTGGAAAGTCATGGCGTAACTCTTTTAGGTGCAAAACCTGACACCATCGACAAGGCAGAAGACAGGCAGATGTTTAAGGACACTATGGAATCTATTGGTGAACCGTGCATTCCTTCTAAAGTCGTTACGGATTATGATGATGGTTTGGATTTTGTTAAGAATGTAATAGGTTTTCCGGCTATAATTCGTCCGGCGTTTACTCTTGGAGGTACCGGGGGCGGAATTGCCTTTAACGAAGCGGATTTTGACGAAATTGCCCACAACGGTCTGCATCGTTCGCCTATTCATCAGATTCTTGTGGAAAAATGCATTTCCGGCTGGAAAGAAGTGGAATTTGAAGTGATGAGGGACAAAGCTGGTAATGTGCTTACTGTCTGTTCTATGGAAAATTTCGATCCTGTAGGTGTGCATACGGGGGATTCTATTGTTATTGCACCTACTGTAACTTTGGCAGATAAAGAGTATCAGATGCTTCGTTCTGCTGCCCTTAACATAATTTCGGCTCTGGAAATTGAAGGTGGATGTAACTGTCAGTTTGCCCTTAATCCTGACACTTTTGAATATGCCGTTATTGAAGTTAATCCGAGGGTAAGTCGGTCGTCGGCACTGGCTTCCAAGGCTACAGGTTATCCTATTGCAAAGGTTGCTGCCCTTATTGCTGTAGGCTACAACTTGGACGAAATTCCAAATTTTGTTACTGGTGTTACAAAAGCCTGCTTTGAACCTGTTCTTGATTATGTAGTCGTAAAAATGCCGAAATTCCCTTTTGAAAAGTTTGTATATGCTTCAAGAAAACTGGGAACGCAGATGAAGGCTACCGGTGAAGTTATGGCAATTGGTCAGAATTTTCAGGAAGCAATTTTAAAGGCTGTTAGGGGAGCGGAACTTGGTGTAAAAGACTTGAATCTTCCCCTGTTCCAAAAAGAAAATTCCGAATCGTTGAAGCAGCGCGTTTCAAAATGTACCGACCAGAGGATTTTTGCAGTTTATCAGGCATTAAAGCGGAAAATAATGACTGTGGACGAGATTCACGAAATTACGAAAATTGACAGGTGGTTTTTGTGGAAGCTGGAAGATATTGCCTGTAAAGAAATTGAAAAAGAGAATTCTGGAATAAAAACTGAGTCTGAATATCTTTATCCGCCCCGGTCTTTCAAAATGGTTGATACTTGTGCCGGCGAGTTTGATGCTAAATCTCCGTATTTTTATTCTGTTACGGCAGGTCAGGAAGATGAAGCTGAAAAATTCCTTGCAGAAATTCACAAAAAGTCTAAGAGTAAGGGAACTATAATTGTTCTTGGGTCAGGGCCTATAAGAATCGGTCAGGGAATTGAATTTGACTATGCCTCTGTTCAATGTGTCTGGTCTCTTAAAAAACTGGGCTATGAAGTTGCCATAATAAACAATAACCCGGAAACTGTTTCAACAGATTTTGATACGGCAGACAGACTTTATTTTGAGCCTTTAACGCCGGAAGATGTAATGAATGTAATCCGGGTAGAAAAGCCTGTTGGTGTTGTTGTGGCCTTTGGCGGACAGACAGCTATAAAACTTACGGAATATCTGGATAGTCAGGGAATTGCAATTTTGGGAACAAGTGCCGATTCTATTGATTTGGCGGAAGATCGGGAACGGTTTGAAGAACTGTGCGAAAAACTTAATGTAAACAGACCGAAAGGATATACAGTATTTACGGAAGTTGAAGCTTTGGAAGCGGCTGCACGACTTACATATCCTGTTTTAATGCGTCCAAGTTATGTTTTGGGCGGGCAGAATATGATAATTGCCAGAAGCAATGCAGACATTAAGGAATATATGCAGATTATTCTTTCTCAGAAAATAAAAAATCCTGTTCTTATTGACAAATATATGGAAGGAACGGAACTGGAAGTTGATTGTATATGCGATGGTGAAGATGTGCTTATTCCTGGAATAATGGAACATGTGGAGCGGACGGGAATTCACTCCGGGGATTCTATTGCAGTGTATCCGGCCTGGAGTTTTACGGAAAAGCAGACGGAAGAAATTGTGGAAAAATCCAGGGCAATGGCTCTAGCTCTTGGTACAAAAGGTCTTGTAAACATTCAGTGGCTTTTTTACAACGGACAGTTGAACATTATTGAAGCAAATCCTCGCTCCAGTCGTACCGTTCCGTATTTAAGCAAAGTTTCCGGTGTGCCTATGGTTGAACTTGCCACCAGGGCAATGCTTGGAGAAAAAGTAAAGGACATGGGATATGGAACTGGACTTTACCCTCATCCAGACTATTTTGCCGTAAAAGTGCCTGTATTCAGTTTTGAAAAACTTATGGATGTGGACACTCATTTAGGGCCGGAAATGAAATCCACAGGAGAAGTTTTAGGCATTGCTTCAACAAGGGAAGAAGCCCTTTACAAAGGTCTTGTCGCTGCCGGCGTAAAAATGATAAATCCGAAAAAAAAGACAGCAGAAACAGGAAAGGGCGTGCTTTTTAGCGTAAGAAAAACCGATTTGCCGGAACTTTTCCCGCTGGCCGAAAAATTTACCAGATTAGGGTTTACGCTTTATGCAACTTTTGGAAATGCAGAAACGCTGGAAAGGTCCGGCATAATAGCCCTGCCTGTGGCAAAAGTTCACGAAAACTATAATGACAATGTAATGACACTTTTGGAAAGCGGAAGTGTCTGCTATGTAGTTTCTACAAGTGCCAAAGGAAGAAACCCGGAAGCAGAAAGCGTAAAACTGCGCCGGCTGGCCGTTGAACATGATATAGACTGCCTTACTTCCATGGATACGGCAAATGCCCTGGCAGACAGCCTTTTAGGAAAGTTTACCGGTGAAAATACATCCCTTGTTGATATAAATACGCTTATAGGCAAAAAAAATTAGAATAACAGAGGCACGGTTTTGCCCTGAAAAGTTGCGACTGTCAGCCCCTGTTTAAAATATCATGTGTACTTGACATAATTTTGTTATGTTTTTATTCTATTACATATCAGTTTAATAGGTTTATAGCTGATTACAATTTGTCATAAATAAATATGGAGGCTTCAATGAAAAAAACAGCTGTTATTTTGCTTGCTTTTGCAGCAATTTTTTCTTTTGCAGGTTGTTCTAAAAAATCTGCATCAACAATTAAAAAAGGAGAGTTAAGGGTAGGGGCAACACCTCAGCCTCATGCAGAAATCCTTAATCTTGTAAAAGACGACTTAAAGGCAGCAGGCATAAACCTTACTGTAATTGAATTTACCGACTATGTTACGCCAAACGATGCCGTTGATTCCGGTGATATTGACGCAAACTATTTCCAGCATCTTCCTTACATGGATTCTTTCAACAAAGAAAAAGGTTATCATCTTGTAAATGCCGGTGGAATTCATGTTGAGCCTATAGTGCTTTATTCAAAGAAAGTTTCATCTCTGGAACAGTTAAGCGAAGGTGCAGAAATTGCAATTCCCAATGATCCTACAAACGAAGGCAGGGCACTTCTTCTGCTTCAGTCAGCCGGACTTATAACATTAAAACCTGAAGCAGGAATTACAGCTACTCCACTTGATATAACTTCAAATTCAAAAAAATTGAAATTCAGGGAAATAGAGGCTGCATCTCTTCCTAGAGTGCTTGCTGATGTAGACGGTGCTGTAATCAACGGAAACTATGCAATTCCAGCAGGTCTTTCTGCAGAAAAAGACGGTCTTTTTATTGAAGGCGCCGATTCTCCTTATGTAAATATTGTTGCCGTAAATGATGGAAATCAGGATGCACCGGAAGTAAAGGCACTTATAAAAGCACTCCAGTCCGAAAAAGTAAAGAACTGGATAAAAGAACGCTATCCGAATAACGAAGTTGTAGCAGTTTTCTAAAATAAAAAAATACAAAATACTTTGGGCCGTCGGAAAAGACGGCTCTTTTTTTTTAATTTTTTGGGCGCATCCTTTCATTCAGTGCCCACTTCGTGTGCCCTTCATTACAGGACCGTGCTTTCCGCACTTGCGGCTTTCGCCTCCATTCAAAAAAACAGCAGATTAAAATCCGCTGTTTTTTTGAACGCCTCTGGCGGTGCTCCAATCACTTGCGCATACATGGTGGCAAGAGACCCCAAATAAAAAAGGGACTGTTCATTTGGAAACTTATTCCAGAACAGTCCCTTCTGTTTTTAGTTATTGCCTGATGTTACAGAGAAGCATGGCATGTTCTTGCAATAACATCATCCTGCTGCTCTTTTGTAAGGTTAATAAACCGGACTGCATAACCTGAAACGCGTACTGTAAAGTTTGCATATTCTGGTTTTTCAGGATGAGCCTGACAGTCTTTAAGTTTTTCAACTCCAAAAACATTTACATTAAGGTGATGAGAGCCTGCATGATTTGAATCAGGACCTACATCAAAATAACCGTCCAAAATGCTTACCAGATTGTCGATTCTTTCTGCCGGTTCGTGACCCAAGGCACTTGGATTAATTGTCTGAGTATTAGAAATACCGTCGAGAGCATAGTGATACGGAAGTTTTGCTACAGAGTTAAGGGACTTGATAAGACCTTTTGTTTCTGCACCGTAAGATGGAGATGCTCCAGGAGAGAATGGTTCGTGGGCTTTTCTTCCGTCTGGCAGGGCACCGGTAGCTTTTCCGTAAACTACATTTGATGTAATTGTAAGAATTGATGTTGTCGGTTCTGCATTGCGGTATGTAGGATGTTTTTTTATCATGCCCATAAATGTTTTAAGAAGCCATACGGCAATGTCGTCGGCCCTGTCATCATCCTGACCGTAGCGAGGAAAGTCACCTTCAACAACAAAGTCTTTTGCCATGTTTTTTACAACTTCAATTACTTTGCCTGTTTTTTTGTCTTTTACTTCAACATCACCGCGGATAACCTTTACTTTTGCATATTTTATGGCAGAAAGGGAGTCTACAACATGAGAGAAACCAGCAATACCTGTTGCAAAAGTGCGTTTAAGGTCTGTATCTTCAAGGGCAAGTTCTGCAGCTTCGTAGTAATATTTGTCGTGCATATAGTGAATTGCGTTGAGGGAATTTACATAAATTCCGGCAAGCCATTCAAGAATTGCAGTATATTTTCTTACTACTTCATCATAATTTGAAGCATCAAGAACATCTGCTGTAATTGGAGCAAATTCCGGGCCTATCTGTACTCCAGGAGCAAGTCCGTCCGGCTCGTCCCGACCGCCGTTAATTGCGTAAAGAAGGGCTTTTGCAAGATTTGCACGGGCACCGAAGAACTGCATTTCTTTTCCTGTCTGAGTTGCAGATACACAGCAGCAGATTGAGTAATCGTCTCCCCAGATAGGGCGCATTACATCATCATTTTCGTACTGAATTGAAGATGTTTCGATGGAAATGTGGGCACAGTATCTGCGGAAATTTTCAGGAAGCCTTTTTGAGTAAAGAACTGTCATGTTTGGTTCTGGAGAAGGACCCATGTTTTCCAAAGTGTGGAGGAAACGGTAATCGTTTTTTGTTACCATTGAACGGCCGTCCTGACCTAAACCGCCAACTTCCAGTGTGGCCCAGATTGGATCCCCGGAGAACAGGTTGTTGTAAGATTCAATTCTTGCAAAGCGAACCATACGACACTTCATTACAAAGTGGTCTACAAGTTCCTGAGCCTGAGTTTCTGTAATAAGACCGGCTTCCAAATCGCGCTGAATGTAAATGTCCAGGAAAGTTGAAACACGACCAACAGACATTGCAGCACCGTTCTGTGTTTTTATAGCGGCAAGATAACCGAAATAGAGCCACTGTACGGCTTCTTTTGCATTTGTTGCAGGCTTTGAAATATCAAAACCATAAAGAGCAGCCATTTCTTTCATGCCTTTAAGGGCTTTTATCTGTTCGGCAACTTCTTCCTTGAGGCGGATAACTTCTTCAGTCATTGTTCCGTCGCCAATATTCTGTTTGTCTGCTTCCTTGAATTTTATAAGAGCATCGATTCCGTAAAGAGCAACACGCCTGTAATCTCCTACAATGCGTCCTCTTCCGTAAGTGTCAGGCAAACCTGTAAGAATATGGGAATTCCTTACTTTGCGGATTTCTGGAGTGTATACATCAAATACAGCATCGGAGTGAGTTTTATGATATTCTGTAAAAATCCTGTGGAGTTCAGGATCAGGAGTGTAGCCGTATTGTTCGAGAGACTGTTCAGCCATGCGGATTCCACCGTAAGGCATAAAAGCTCTTTTGAGAGGCTTATCTGTCTGGAGACCGACAATCTGTTCCAAATCTTTAAGTTCAGGATCGATGTATCCTGCAGGGTGAGAAGTAAGACCTGTAACAACGGAAGTGTCCATATCAAGAACACCGTTTCTTTCTTTACCGTCTTTGCCGATAGACTTTTTATTATGCTCTGCTTTTTGAAGCTCCTGAAGTTTTTCGAAAAGCTTATTTGTAGCATCTGTTGGACCTGAAAGGAATTTTTCATCACCATCGTAAGGTGTGTAGTTGTTCTGGATAAAGTCGCGGACATTGACCTCTTCTTTCCAGATTCTGCCTTTGAAACCATTCCAAGCATCTGTCATAAAATACTCCTATGAAAAACCGAAAATGAATTTTCAATTTTTCTTTTTGTGCGTTTCAGAGAGAAACGAATAGTTGTTATAGATAAGTTTGCAACGCAAACTGAAAAACTGTATCTATACAGTGTCGCCAAAGAATATAGTAAATTTATTGTGTTTTTTCAATGTATAAATACCGTTATTTAGTGTTTTTTTTAAATAGTTTTTAAAAAAGTACGCTATATATTGTGTATTTCAGTGTTCGGAAAAATCCAACGGGCTGAATGAATTTTTTTTCGAAGTCTGTCTGCTGGGTCTGCTGGTGTGATAATGGAATAACCTTGTTCATCGTGTTACAATACTTTTATGACCGAAAGATTTTTGCCTATTGGCATTCAGGATTTTGAAGATTTACGCGAGCGTGGCTTCATTTATGTAGACAAAACTGATTTGATTTACAAACTTGCTAGGGAAGGGAAGCCTTATTTTTTAAGTCGTCCGAGGCGGTTTGGAAAAAGTCTTTTGCTTTCTACTTTTGAAGCTTATTTTCTCGGCAAAAAAGAATTGTTCAAAGGACTTGCTCTGGAAAATCTTGAAAAAGAGTGGATTGAGTATCCTGTTTTGAAAATTAGTTTTGGACGCGGTTCTTATGAAACTAAAGATAAACTTTTATCGATGATTGATGCCATGCTGAGCGAAAATGAACGCCGGTTTGGAATTGAAAAAAAATCTGATAACCCTGCAGTGCGTCTTGTAAATCTGATTGAAACTGCAAGTGAACAGTCAGCCTGCAAAAAAGTCGTTATCCTTATCGATGAATATGACAAACCGGTTCTTGATGCCCTTTACACTGATTTTGAAGAACAGAATCGTCAGGAACTTAAGAATTTTTACAGTCCACTTAAAGACAGCGACAAATATATCCGTTTTTTGTTTATCACGGGAATTACAAAGGTCAGCCATGTAAACATTTTCAGCGGATTGAATCAGCTTAATGACATCAGCTTAAATCCTAATTTTTCGACTATTTGCGGCGTATCTGAAAGTGAACTTGAAAAATATTTTTCGCCGGAAATTCAAGCTCTTGCCGAAAAACAGGAAATGACTGTTGAAGAAACAAAAAATCAACTTGCAAAAATGTATGACGGCTATCATTTTGCTTATGAAAGTGAGGGAGTTTACAATCCATTCTGTCTATTAAAATGTTTTTATGAAAAAATGTTCGGATCCTATTGGTTTGAAAGTGGTACACCATCGTTCCTTGTAAAAACTTTGCAGAATCAGCCTTTGGAACTTGAGCATCTGATAAACGGCAGAATTGCAACAGAAAATCAGTTTAAAAATTATGATCCTGACAGCAAAAATATGCTGGCTGTTGTTTATCAAAGTGGTTATCTTACAATCAAAGGATTTGAAAAAGAAACACGTTTTTACACGCTGGATTTTCCAAACCGCGAAGTTGAAGAAGGATTTTTGGATGTGCTGCTTCAGAAATTTGTAAGCGTTCCTTATGATGATGTGGGACTTGAAATCAACAATTTAAGAATTGCCCTGAAAAACTGCAATATTGATAAAGTTCTTTCTATTATAAAAGCCGCCATAGCAGATCTTCCCACAGTTGTAAAAAAGAACATGTGTGAAAATTACTACGAATCTGTTACCCACCTGATGTTCCGCATGACAGGAATGCGCGTAGTTTCCGAACTACAGTCAGTTGCAGGAAGAAGCGATGTAGTAGTCGCCACAAAAGACAGCGTATTTATTTTTGAACTTAAAATGGACAAAGGCCGCCCTTTTGAAGAAGTTGCAGACGAAGCTCTTAAACAGATTGACACCAACGGCTACTGTGACCGTTTTACCGTGAGCGGAAAGAAAATGTTCAAAGTGGGCGTAGTATTTTCCAGCGACGGAATGGGAATGGTCGGGTGGAAGGTTTCTGAATAATTGAAGGTGAAGTGATGATAAATTGTTTTATTGTGGCTTTGGGTGGCGGTCTTGGCTCTTGTGCAAGGTATTTGATTGGATTGATTGCGATAAAAGAACCGTGTCTCTTTCCTGTAAAAACTCTGTTTATAAATCTTGCAGGCTGTTTTTTTATCGGGATAATTTCGGCTCTTGCACTCAAAAATACTTCGCTTTCACCAAAAACTGTACTTTTTATAAAAACAGGATTTTGTGGAGGATTTACCACATTCTCAACTTTTGCTTTGGAAACGGAAATGCTTTTTAAAACTGGACACGCAGGACTTGCAGTTGTCTATATTGCATTAAGTGTAATTTTTGGGATTTCATTAGTTTTGGTCGGGCAGCTGGTGGTGGGAAGGTAGATTTTGAATTTTACCTTTAGTGTGGGAGTGTAAAAAATGTTAATTGAACTTGGAACAAAACAGGATATTGACGGCTGGATGAACCTTGTAGAAAAAGTAAAAGATGCTTTTCCAGGGCTTGAAACAAAAGACGCTTTGAACGAACACAAAAATTCTGTTTTAAATTTTATGGATAAAGCTTCTGCAATCTGTGCCAAGGAACAGGGAAAAATCGTTGGCATACTTTTATTTTCTTTTGAAAACAATGAGATTTGCTTTCTTGCAGTTGATGCTGAATTTCGTAGACAGCATATAGCCGAAAAAATGGTATCTTTTATGCTTTCGAAAATGGATTCTCAAAGGAATGTATTTGTAACGACTTATAGAGATGGGGTTTCTGAAGGCAAGGCTGCAAGAGCATTCTACAAGCAAATGGGATTTACTGAAGGAAAACTGACTGAAGAATTTGGAAGCCCGGTTCAAGAATTTGTATTAAAGCGATGAATTTTAAGTTTATATGAAAGTACCTGAAAATTTTAAGCCAAAAAATCAGACTTTTACAGAAGATTACCAAATCAAAAGTCAGATTAAAAAAGTAGAGAGGATTAAGAAAAAATTGTGTGCTGCCGGAAGGCAAAAGAAAGAGGTGCTGATATTGCCTTGTTCCCTGAAATGTGGAGTAACGGATATCACATTTTTGGGCGGTCTGTAGATGAATGGAAAGCGGAAGCAATTTCTGCTGACAGTGATTTTATCAAAAGGTTTGGCGAAACTGCAAAAGAACTTGATATGTCTGTGGGCATAACTCTGCTTGAAAAATACGAAAATGGCCCTCGCTTGTGGCAAGGATTGGAAGGGCGGCGGAGCCGTTCGTAAGCAGCTTGCTGCGTCGAATGCAGCGGTAGCGGAACCCTGTAAAGCCTGTTTTTGGAGGTGAGTTTGCGAACCTCCAAAAGCCACCCAAAAAAAACAAACGGATTTGTTCGTGCTTAACGGCACTCACTAAGTTACAGCGATGCTTCAAAAATCTCTTTGATGTCCTGTTCGCTCAATGGTGCCCAGGCTTTATCAAGTCCTTCGTTTTCGGCAACATGATGAGCCATTTCTCCCAGACGCTTTTCGCCGATTCCTACTTCTCGAAGGAGCATTGGAATATTGATTGATTCAAAGAATTTGTATGTAGCTTCGATTCCCTGTTTTGAAATGCAGGCCAGCATCATTTCGGCCCGGGCTGTGTAATCTTCTGGATTTTCAAGACATTTTTTTGTGTTCACCATAAGGCTTTTGAGGGCGGCTTCACAAAATCCGTCGTTGAGCATTGTTGTATCTTCTGTAAAATACTGTTCCATGAGGAACAGCAGTTTTTATTACACTTTCCTTTTTATGCTAATCTGTTTTTTTTAAATTGAACACCAGCACAAACTCCCGCTGTAATTCCCACATATTCACAGTGGCCGCCTTCGGCTTATATGCCCTGACGCATTTTTATTTCAACACCTTTTCAAAACAGCTTTTCAATTCATCTACAGTTGTTGTTGGATAGAATCTGCTGCCCTTTCTCCAGTCAGCAGTTTTTGAAGAACGGCTCTTGCTGTCTTTCCAGTTTAAGTCAGCTTTTGAGTATGGAATTTCCGGCACAATTTCGAACTTATATAGAAATTTTTCAGTACAAAAATCCAAACAACCACAATGGAATTTTTGAACCACTGCCAATTTCAATTCCATCTGCGGCAACAAAAGCATTTTCCAGAGTTTTTATTTGTTCTCCGGTTTTACTCTTTCCACCACATTCGATTGTATATTTATCATTCACAAAGAAATCACTTACCTCTGAAAACTCTACTGTCTGATTATAGTCAAGCTGATTTAATAAAAATGTTTCCCTGACATTTCCTTCATCTACATTTTTGCCCTGGTACAAATACATCAGGTTTGTATTTTCAAGAAAGATTTTATCAGGTTTTTGAAGCGAACTTACACCTTTTAAATCCTTAAACAAAGATTCTATCAACTTTGCATCTGTAAGACTTTTTAGGTACGAAAGCAATGTTGTTCTGTTTAATTCCATAGCACCAGAGATCTTTGAAGTGTTCAACATAAATGGTGAACTTTCAGCGATTACCGCCAAGAGTTTCTTAATTTTTGGAACATAGGCAATATCTATCTTTCTTAAAAGAGGAAGTTCCATTTCCAAAATCATATTTACAGTTTCTTCAAGTCTCATGTAATAAGTATCTAGTCCTTCCATGAAAAAGGGGTAATATCCTGTTTTAAGATATTCATTAAAGTGTTCAAATGGTTTTATTTTGTTACAAATATCAAATGCATATTTTGTATGATTCATAAGAATTTCCTCCAACGGAAGTTTCTGAAAATCATTTCCTGTTTTGATGGTTAAATATTCTCTGAACGAAAGTCCCTGCATCTTATACATTACAGGACGACGACTTAAATCTGCACGAGCATCAAGAATTTGAAGTAAAGAAGAGCCTGTAAAAACAACCTGTAATTCAGGATAATCGTCATAGATATTTTTGATGTATATAGGCCAGTTTTCGTATTTATGAACTTCATCCAGATAAAGGATCTTCCCACCATTTTTTGTAAAAGAATCAGCAAGATCAAGTAATGAATTTTTAGCAAACCAAATATTATCAAGGCTCACAAACAGAGCTTTTCCTGTAGAGACTAAATCTATATGATTATTTTTAAGATGTTGCAGAAGCAATGTTGTCTTTCCACAACCTCTGGCACCTTTTATGCCAATCAATCGAGAATTCCAGTTTATTTTCTTATCAATAGATCTTACAAAATTTTCTTTTGTATTCCTGATTCTTTTGGTAGAAATTTCAAGAAGGTTTGTATAATCAATCATCATATATGTATTATACTTTATAAAATAAAAATTGTTCACTCTAATAAACAAATTTTAATAAAATTTGTTTATTAGAGTGAACAATAAATAATCTCGCGTTAAGGATTGTAGCACCGCCGAAGGCGTTCTGTAGCGTAGCGGAAGAATGGAGCGCGAAGACGCGGAAGTGCGAAAAGCCTGACCTGAAATGGAGCGTAAGCGGAATGGAAGGGAACGCCCAAAAAATTCAACCTTTAACAACACTCCGTCACTTATTGCTAAAAATACAGTTTTCTTCTATTATATAGGCATGCAGGAATACATCAGAGCCAGAAGCGACGACCAGAAAGAAGAACGCCTCAATCAGATAAAAGACGCAACAGCAGATCTTTTTGAAAATAATCCCTACAATGAAATTACGCTCACGACAATTGCGGAAAAACTCGGCTGGTCCCGGGCAAATCTCTATAAATATGTAACCACAAAAGAAGAAATCATTTTGGAAATTGCAAAAGACAAAATGACAGCATACTATTCGGCTCTTCTTGCGGCATTTCCCGAAGAAAACAACTATTCCTCGGAAGTTATTGCAGAAGTTTGGGCAGGAATCATAAACGCTCATCAGACTTATATGCGCTATGTTTCCTATTTGAACCCGATTATCGAAACAAATGTTACAGTTGAGCGTCTGGCAGTTTTCAAAAAGCAGTATTACGATCTCGCCTATGCTCTTTGCGACAATCTTACAAAAATGCTGAACCTTTCAAAAGATGCGGCCTACAAACTCCAACTTGATATTTTATTCTTCGGTTCTTCCAGCGCAATCTGCTGTTATAAAAATCCCCTTGTTCAGGCAGCCTTGGAAAAAATCAACATCCAGATGCCAAAATTGGATTTTTACAAAGATATGAAAGAGTTTATTTTGATGCGGATTTTATGGAGTGTAAAATAGGGGCGTTCCCGCTCGCTTTGCGGCGGTCGCTATGTTCCAGGTTCCGCTATCGCTCCAGCCGCTTCCCTCGCTATGTTTCACTCCGCTCAGTCCAGTGGCCGGCTACGCCGCCTTGCACATCGCTAACGCTTTGTAAAATGGCTATCTAGTCAAGAAGTACTTATTGCTGCTGCAATGAAAACTTGAATGAAAAATATGAACCGCGAATATGAAAATATGAACATTTCCTGTCAACAACATTCCCTTAGTTTATTTTGTAAATGGGTGTACAATATAGAAATTCTATGTTTAATAAAATGCACAGTTTGCCCAAAACAGTTCTGATTTGCCTTATTGCGGAAGTTATGAATTTCCTTACAACTGGACTTTTTTATCACATCCTGAATATTCCTCTTTTTTTTGACACGATTTGGACGGTAGCTGTTGTCTTTTATCTCGGACTTGTTCCTGCCCTCTGTGTTTCTTTAGGCTACAACATCATCAACACACTTTTGTGGGCATGTCAGTAAGAATTTTTTGACCCGTTCCTTCTTATGTATTCAGTCTGCGGAGTTTTGATTGTGTTTTCCACATGGTTCATTGCCAGAAGAAAAAACGAGTTTAAAATCAGTCTGACAGTTACTATTTTGTATCTTGTTTTGATAGCTCTTATCTCTTCTTTTTTTACAATTATTACAGGGGGAATAATCGACTTTTTCCATTATAAATATTATGAAATTCCAGACATGATGAACCCTATTAAAAAGTTTACCGAAAGTTTCGTTCATCAGAGAATGAGTCTTCTTGTTTCCTGCATTTTGGCTCAGATTCCAATTTCTTTTTTAGACAGGCTTATTGCAACATTCGCAGGCTTTGGAATATATAAGCTCAGCAACAAATTTTTGGAGAAGTAGTAAATGAGTGAATCTGCTGCACAATATATTTCAGAACTTGAAGAAATTCTCCACAGCTACACCACGATTTTTCTTGTTTTTGACATCGTGTTTTTTATCATGCTTTTGGCAGGTGTGATTCTTCTGATTCATTTTGCAAAGTCAAAGAAAAAATTGAAGGAATCAAACGAATATCTTTTGTTTACGATTCAAGGGCAGGAAGAAGAGAGGGGACGCAACTTCACGACACTGTGGCACAGAATATCCGTTATTGCAAGTCCTTGTGCGAGAATATGGATGCAAAAAAAAATCTTCCTCAGATAGCGGATTTTCTTTCAAAATCTCTTTCCCAAGTCCGTTCTATGAGTTACAACCTTGCCCCACCTGACATTACGAAAAACGATTTTCTTTTGTGTATAAAAAATCTGTGTGAAGAATTTAAAGAAAGTGCTGCTGTTGAACTTCGCCTTTCCATTTTGGAAAATACAGATGCTTCATTTTTGAAAAAAGAAGAAATTCTAAACCTTTACAGAATCATTCAGGAAGCTCTGTCTAATATTGCAAAACATGCAGACGCAAGCGAAATTGTCCTTCTAATCCGCAACGAAAACAGAGATGAAGAAAAAGGTATTTATGTTTTTATAAATGATAACGGCAAAGGTTTTGACACAGAAGCAGGTTTTGACACAGAAGCAGTTGACAACAAAAAACATTTTGGACTTAAAGGAATGAAAAAGCGAGCAGACTTAATTGGAGCAAAGTTAGCTATAAGTTCCGAAAAAGATTACGGAACTCAAATAAAAATCATCAAACCTAAAAATACAATACAGTAGTATGGGAGGGGCAATGGCAAAGAATAAAACTTTTTTTGTGGTGGAAGACCACACAGTAACTAATATTGGACTTGTTCAGCTTATTACTCAAAAAACAGGAATGGACTGTGCAGGTGTGGCTTTCTCAAAATCGGAAGCAGTTGAAAAATTAAAAGCACTTTCGGGTGGAGGCGTTGAAAATCTTCCTGAAATTCTTGTCCTTGATTTATTTCTTGGGGAAGAAAGCGGCATTGATTTACTGACTCAGGTCAAAACAAAATATCCTTCTGTAAAAGTGCTGGTTTATTCCATGTATGCAAAGCCTGGAATTATTTCGATTGTATTGGAAGCAGGTGCACACGGCTTTGTGGAAAAATCTGCCCCAGAAAGCGTTCTGATTAATGCCGTAAAAAGTATTCTTGTAGGCGAAACTTTTGTTCAGCAGAATCTTGTTTCACCTCTCATTATCTATAAAAAAATGTTTGATGGATTTACAAAGCAGGAGCAGAATGTCTTTAAAAAAATCCTTGAGCGAAAATCAAAAGATCAGATTGCCGAAGAACTGAACATAATTCCTCGCTCTGTGGATAATTATTGTACCCACATTTTTGAAAAGACCGGCTGCAGGAATGTGCATGAAGTGATTACTAAATACGGGGAGTAAGCAAAAAATCTTCCACATTTTGCGGACTTATTACGGAAAAACTTGCCTCCGGGTAAGAGCGTGAAAATGTAAGTGGAAGCCGGGCTTTTTTTGCGCTTATGTCTGACCATTTAAACTCATAGGCACAAAAATTTCCATCTTTTTCTTCTATATAATCAACTTCCTGCTGTTCTTTTGTCCTCCAGAACCAGGAGTTTGTAAAGCTTCCGTCATAAGAGAGTTTTTTTATCCGCTCAGAAATTACATAGTTTTCCCAAAGAGCTCCAGCATCATTTCTGTTTTCTATGGGTGAAAAATTTGCAATAATTGCGTTTCGGATTCCGTTGTCATAAAAATAAACTTTTCGGCTATTTTTTAATTCATTCCTAAGATTTCTTGAAAATGTGCCAAGACGAAATACAATAAAAGCCTGCTCCAAAATGTTAATGTAATGTTCTACAGTTTTTGCATCCATTGAACAGGTTTGTGCAAGTTCATTGTAAGAAACCTGAGAGCCAATCTGCCATGCAAGTGCCTGAAGGAGTTTTATCAGCCTGTCTGAGCGGCGGATTTTTTCAAAAGTCAAAATATCCTTGTAAAGATAACTTTGAGAAAGTTCTTTCAGGACTTCAATTTCATTTCCTTGGGAAGTTACAACTTCAGGGTATGAGCCAAAAACCAATCTGTGGGGAATCATTCTTTTTTCTGTGAGCAGGTCGCTGTGATTGACCAGTTCTTCAAAAGATAGCGGAAAGAGATGCAGTTCCCGCTTGCTACCAGTAAGAGGTTCGTTTACATTGTTGGCAAAATCGAAGGAAGAACTTCCTGTTGCAAAAATCTGAAGGTCAGGCAATGAGTCGGCAAGAACTTTTAAGCGGAGACCTATGTTTGAAATCCTCTGGGCTTCGTCTATTACAACAATTTTTTTTGTTCCCAGATATACCTTGAAGCGTTGTGCAGACAATGTTTCAAATAAATTCTGAACATCAAGTTCGTCGCCGTTCAGCCACAGAATGGAATCCGAATCAAACAGCGATTTTAAAAGCGTCGTCTTTCCAACTTGCCTTGCTCCAAGTAAAATGACGATTTTCCTTGAATTTGCGGCATCCCTGATTTTTCCTGCGGACATACGTTCTATCATTTTGTACCTCTGAAATGATTTTACAACTTTTTAGGAATATAATCCATAAAAATATACACTATTTTGGAATATAATCCGTAAAAGTAGAAAAATATTGAAAATTGCAAAAGAATTTTCAATATTTGCCATTTTTATATTCCAAAGTTTATACATACCGCGTTTTTCATAAAATCTTATGATTATTTCATAGTTTTATTTACGACAAATCATAAATTATTTTACAGGTTCTCATAATACTTTTGGGATTTAAGAATTACAATATTTTTGTAATTCTTAAATTTATGGGCTCGTGAGCCCGTGAAAATATGAAGCGAAGCGGAATATTTTCACAATAAACCGGGGTTGCCTATTCTTTTTGGACAGCACCTGTGATTGAAAAATTCCTTTTGGAGCGAAGTCTTGCTACGCTCGATTTCGCTCCAAAAAATAAAATCGTGGAGGATTTTATGTCAAACAAAACAATCAAATCTGTCGATAATTCGGCAAACATGCAAAACCCAAACAAAGGGTTCCCCGGTCAAAACCAACAGCGAGCACAAAATCGGAAAGTAATAATGAAAAAAGTATCGTTATCAAAAATCTTAAGTCTGTTATTT